>JAHEJH010000030.1 GCA_024638905.1 Luminiphilus sp. | reverse complement strand
AGGTCCGCCGTGCGCCATGAGATATATGGCACGCATCGTTTGGAGGTCTGTCATGCATGGGCTCTCTGATCGGGTCATAAATTATATGCGTTGTGGCTTTAAGACGCCTCAGCACTTAAGCTTCGTAATTAAGTTATAATCATATTCTATTTGGACATAACTGACCGAGGCGCCGCAGGCCGGTAGTGAACCCCAGCTGATGGAGGGCACCCTAACCCCATGACGCACGTACAGCACTTCTTCGATGAGGCTACGTCTACCTTCACCTATGTGGTGAGTGATGCTGAGACCGGTTTAGCCGCCGTAATCGACCCTTTGCTCGACCTTGATTACGCATCTGGAACGCTTAGCACACGATCCGCAGACGAGGTGGTGCGGCACATACGAGCCCACGATCTCAGTCTGCGGTACATCCTCGAAACCCACATCCACGCTGACCACCTCTCCAGCGCGCCCTTCATCCGCGAGCAGCTTGGTGGGGAGATCGTGATTGGCTCTCAGATCACCACAGTGCAAGAGACCTTCGCCACCATATTTGCGGAGGGTGATGGTTTTCGCAGAGACGGTAGCCAGTTTGATCTCATGTTGTCCGATGGCGATACGTTAACGTTTGGTGGACTGGAAGTGCGTGCGCTCCATGTGCCCGGCCATACGCCGGCCTGTATGGCTTACCTGATTGGTGACGCCCTGTTTGTCGGCGACACGTTGTTTATGCCTGACGCCGGCACCGCACGATGCGACTTCCCTGGCGGTGACGCAAGATCGCTGTATGAGTCTTGCCAGCGCCTACTGGAGTTGCCCGACGACACCCGGGTCTTTGTCTGCCACGACTATCAGCCTGGTGGCAGAGATATCGCATTCGAGTCAACGGTTGCCGAGCAGCGGGCTCATAACAGCCACGTGGGGGCCGGCATATCCGCTGATGACTTTGTGGCGATGCGAGAGGCCCGGGACGCGGATCTCGACATGCCGACGCTGATCTTGCCTGCTCTGCAGGTCAATATGCGTGCCGGTAACCTGCCGCCGATCGATGCCTCAGGCAGGCTGTTTCTAAAAGTCCCGATCAATGCCTTTGGCGGTGACGCACTGGATCGTTTCGCCAGTGAAGAATGACAGTCCGCGACTGCAGCCTGGTGCCACTGACACGCGCCCACTCCCCGGATCCGGCAAGACTCGCCGTTCGCTTGGTTTCTAATGAAGTTTGAGCAGGCTTTGCCAGCGCTCGAGTGGCTGCGAGGCTACAGCCGGGGAAGTCTGATCAACGACGGTCTGGCCGCGATCATCGTCACTATCATGTTGATTCCCCAGTCGCTGGCCTATGCATTATTGGCAGGCCTGCCTGCCGAAATGGGGTTATACGCGTCGATCCTGCCGCTGATCGCCTACGCGCTTTTTGGCAGCAGCCGAACCCTCTCGGTCGGCCCGGTTGCCGTTGCGTCCCTGATGACCGCGTCTGCGGTGGGCGCAGTCGCATCACAGGGCGTAGTGGACTACGCGAGCGCGGCAACATTGCTTGCCCTGCTGGGTGGCTTGATGCTGATGGCTATGGGGCTCCTGAAGTTCGGCTTCGTATCGCATTTTCTCTCTCAGCCAGTGGTATCTGGATTCATTACTGCCTCGGCCATCATCATTGCCCTGGGGCAACTGGGCCCGTTGCTAGGCATAGCGCTCAAGGGCGCCACCCTCCCCTCGCTGGGCCATGACCTCTACATGCAATTAAGGGAAGCGCATACCCTGACGATCGCCGTTGGCGCAGGTTCAGTGGCTTTCCTGCTCCTTGCGCGGTATCGACTGAGTAGCTTGCTCGGGGCATTGGGCCTGCGCGGGCGCCCCGCAGAGTTGATTGTTCGTTCTGCGCCGGTTTTGGTTATGGCGGTGTTGATACCACTCTCTGCAGCGATGAGCTTTGAGTCTGCGGGGGTGCCTTTGGTCGGACAGATTCCGAGCGGCCTCCCTGCTTTTAGCGCCCCCAATATCAGCTGGCTTTTGATTCAGGAATTGGCATTACCCGCCTTTCTTATTGCGCTCATCGGGTTCATTGAATCAGTCTCTGTCGGTAAGACTCTGGGGGCAAAGCGGCGTCAGCGCATCGACCCTGATCAGGAGCTGATCGGGCTTGGTGCAGCCAACACTGCGGCTGCCATATCGGGAGGATTCCCCGTCACGGGAGGGTTCTCGCGATCCGTCGTCAATTTTGATGCGGGCGCTGAAACCCAGATGGCGTCGGTATTGGCAGCGCTGGGCATTGCGCTGGCAGCCGTATTGCTCACCCCAATGCTCTATTTTTTACCCAAGGCTGTTTTGGCGGCAACGATTCTGGTCGCAGTCATCAGCCTAATCGATTTTGGGACGATCGCCCTAGCCCGTCGCTACCGCGCCGCGGATTTCTGGGCGGTCGTGATTACTATTACCGTGACGTTATTGGCGGGTGTAGAAATGGGGGTGTTGTCCGGGGTCGGGGCCTCGGTGGGCTTGCATCTCTATCACACGAGCAGACCCCACTTTGCCGTGGTCGGTCAGGTGCCAGAGTCTGAGCACTATCGGAACGTAGAGCGTCATGACGTCATGACGGACCCGCATATTTTGTCGATGCGCATTGACGAATCGCTGTATTTCGCCAACGCGGCGTATCTCGAGGACATGGTGTTTGCGCAGGCAGCCCTGAGAGAGGATCTCTTGCACGTCATCTTGATGTGCCCGGCCGTCAACGCGATTGACCTCAGCGCGCTGGAGGCGCTGGAGGAAATCAATACCCGGCTGAAAGAGAACAAGGTTGCGCTGCACCTCAGCGAGGTGAAAGGCCCGGTCATGGACACCCTACAGCGCAGCAACTTTCTCACTCACCTGAGTGGCGAGATTTTCCTGTCTCACCACAGCGCGGTCATGGCGCTACGTGCTAAAGAAACTGCTGATCCCGCTCTGACTTGAGCAGTCGTCGAAACCCGCGCTCTACCGCCATCTCCGCCGCTAGGCTCAGTTTTTCTTGCCAGCTGCGCTTGGCGCGATAGCGGACTTCAATCAGGTCGTAGCCTTCAAGGTGCTCGACCAAAAAGCTGTCTGAGGTACACAGGCGATCCGCGAGGTTTTTCTCCAATGCCCGCTGGCCAAACCAAAACTCGCCGGTGCCAACCTCGTCAATGGCGACAACCGGTCGGTTGCTTGAAACGAATTCCTTGAATAGCACGTGGATGTCATCGATATCAGCCTGAAACTTTTCTCTGGCCTTATCCGTGTTTTCGCCGAATACCGTGAGAGTTCGCTTGTACTCCCCCGCGGTATGCATCTCGAAATCAATGTCATTCTTTTTGAGTAGCCGATGAAAGTTAGGCAATTGCGCGACGACCCCGATCGAGCCGAGGATGGCAAACGGCGCTGCAATGATTTCATCACCCACGCAGGCCATCATGTAGCCGCCGCTGGCGGCAACCTTGTCTACTGAAATTGTCAGCGTAATCCCCGCGTCCTTAAGACGCATCAGCTGACTGGCGGCAAGTCCATACCCATGAACCACCCCGCCGCCACTTTCCAGGCGCAGCAGAACCTTATCGGCCTCCCCGACTACCGGCAAAATGGCTGAGACTTCCTCGCGTAACTGATCGACCTGACTGGCCTGCATATCACCGTCAAAATCGAGGACAAACACACGAGGACGTCGAGCCTCGCCATCATCCTCCGCTTTCAAGGCTTGCTTGATGGCTTTGCGCTTCGCTTTCTTCTCTTTTTTCTGATCCTTACCGCGAGCTTTACTTTCCAGCGGATCTTCGGTCACTGCGCGGACTGCTTCCTCATGCATCTCGAAGCGCTCATTGAGTGATCGCGCCTCCACAGTGCCCACTTCCCCCGCGCCACGTTTGCGCTGACTGAGCGCCATCACACCGGCAAAAGCGATTAAAAACACCCCCAGCAAAATAATGGCTTGAAGCAAAAACTCGGCAATATCGAGAATAAATTCCATAGCGGTTACAGGCTCTCAATGAAGTGGGAGATAAGCTGCCCCGAGATCGAGGCATTGGGAGGTGTGGGTGGCATAGCACTGATATCAAACCAATCAGCGTCTTCGATTTCATCGGGGTTCAATGCCAGCTCACCTGACTGCCATTCGGCGAAGAAACCCAGCATCACTTGACTGGGAAAGGGCCAAGGCTGCGACGAGAAGTAGCGGACGTTGCCTACTTCGATACCCACCTCCTCTCGAACTTCACGAATCACCGCATCCTCGCAGGTTTCACCCGGCTCCATAAAGCCCGCCAAGGTGCTGTAAAACCGCTTCTGAAATCCTGCGGCAGCTGCTAAGAGCAACTTATCACCCTTGCGCACCAGCACAATGACGCAGGGCGAAACGCGCGGATACACCCGGAGGGAGCAACTATCACAGAGTACGGCTCGGCCATCCTCGATCGCCCGGGTTAGGCTGCCGCAGCGGCCGCAGTGCCGATGTGTATCTCGCCAATAGAGCAGTTGATACGCCCGCCCGTGGGCATGAAATAGCGAGTCCTCCACCCTGCCCAACAGGCCGTAAAGATTGCCGGACAAATGCTCGGTCTGGTTAATGCTGTCCTCAGGCACCGAGAATGCCCACACGCCTCGGTCCTGCCAACGACCGACAGGCACCGCATCAGCGAAGCTCACACCCCACTGGTCCGTCACCTCACTGAGTCGCCATGGCAAGCCGGGCTGCCCGCGCAGCGAGGTCACTGTGTTTCGACCCGCGAAAACGAATCCCCAATCCTCGGACTGAGGTTCGGAGGGTAATTCAGAAATGTCGAGCACAGTGGAGACTTCCTTGGCGCAGAGGCGCACAGTCTAGGAAGCCACTCGCCTGAGCACAAGAACTTGAAAGATGTTTGAATTGCGAGCAGTGACTGTGAGCAGGGCCCTCAAGAACCAAGTCACAACGTCGCCCGTATACTCAGCAGCCTTAAAACCGGTGTACAGTGCCGGCGTCCGGTCTTCATAAGAGGGCACCGGTCATCAGTAGCAATCAGCCACCACGCAGGTGTAAGCCCGTCGTGATGGCGATGAGTGATAACAACGACATGGACTATCGACTATGAGTGAATCTTCTCTAAACGCCTTTTGGAGCAACTTCCTCGGCGAATCCCCGAACTGGTACAAGCAAACCATCATCGGGTTTATTGTCATCAACCCGCTACTGCTGATGGCGGCGGGGCCTGTTGTCACGGGCTGGGCGCTTATTGGCGAGTTTATCTTCACGTTGGCTCTGGCGTTGCGTTGTTATCCTTTGCAGCCGGGCGGGTTGCTAGCGATCGAGGGAATATTGTTGGGTCTCGCCGATCCACACAGTGTGTTCCATGAGGCCGAGGCCAACTTTGAGGTGATTCTGCTGCTGATGTTCATGGTGGCAGGCATCTACTTCATGAAGGATCTGCTCCTATTTGTGTTCACTAAGATCCTGCTCAATGTCCGATCCAAAAAGCTGTTGGCGTTTTTGTTCTCGATTGTTTCGGCGGTCTTGTCGGCGTTTCTCGATGCATTGACCGTGACGGCGGTATTGATCAGTGTTGGCGTAGGGTTCTACGCTGTGTTTCACCGGGTTGCCTCGGGCATGGATGTATCGGATAAGAGCCATGACCACACTAAAGACAGCTCAGTGCAGGCTGACTCGCAGGCAGACCTTGAAGCATTCCGGGCATTTCTCCGGAGCTTGCTGATGCATGGCGCGGTAGGCACCGCGTTGGGTGGTGTCTGTACATTGGTAGGAGAGCCCCAAAACCTGCTGATTGCGACGGTCGCGGGCTGGGACTTCCAGACGTTCTTCCTCTACATGGCACCGATTACCATGCCGGTTCTGGTCTGCGGTCTGATTACCTGCGTCCTGCTAGAGGCCACAGGATGGTTCGGCTATGGGGCGCTGATGCCCGAAAACGTCCGGCAGGTGCTCACCCGTTTCGATGAGGGTCAACAGGCCGCCGCAACGGCCCGCTCGAGAGCCAAGCTGCAGATTCAGGCCATCACAGCCGCCATTCTGGTGTTTGCGCTCGCCTTTCATTTAGCGGCCGTGGGCTTGATTGGTTTGCTCGTGATCGTACTGCTGACCGCATTCAACGGGATTACCGATGAGCACGAGATTGGGCACGCTTTTCAGGAGGCCCTGCCCTTCACTGCGCTGTTGGTGGTGTTCTTCGCGATCGTCGCGGTGATTCATGAGCAGCACCTGTTCACACCGGTGATTGAGTCGGTATTGGCAATGTCCAGCGAGGTGCGTCCCGCCATGTTCTTCTTGGCCAACGGCATCCTCTCAGCGATCTCGGATAATGTGTTCGTTGCGACGGTGTATATCTCCGAGATCGACGCGGCACTCAAGGCGGGAGAGATCGATCGCGCCGAGTTTGATCGGCTGGCGATTGCCATCAATACGGGCACCAATCTGCCGTCGGTTGCGACGCCGAATGGCCAGGCAGCGTTCCTGTTCCTGCTGACGTCTGCGTTGGCGCCATTAATTCGATTGTCTTACGGCAAGATGGTATTGATGGCCCTGCCCTATACGATCGTGTTGACGTCTGTTGGTTTGGCGGCGGTGTACGTCAACCTCTGAATTAGTGGCGGGGTGATCTCCGCCATATCGCCTCGCCCGCACTGAGGTCGAGCTCCCGGAGCTTGGCCTCGTGTCGCTCGGTCTCTTCCGGGCTTGCCCTTAGCACAGTCAGTGCCTTCCTTTCGGCGGCTAGGCGCCTGATGCCATTGTCCGGCCCTGCCCCGTTTGAAGACGCATCACTGCTCTCTGCTCCCAGACCCAGCGAGGCCTGTCCTCCCGTCATGGCGAGATACACTTCAGCCAGTATCTCGGCATCAAGCAAAGCCCCATGGAGTGTTCGACTGGTGTTGTCGATCTCGTATCGTTGACACAGGGCGTCAAGATTATTTCGCTGCCCCGGGTGCTTGTGCCGTGCCATCTGCAACGTGTCCACGACACTGCAAACAGTATCTAGCGCGCCGACGGAGGGCTCCAACCGATCCAGTTCGGAATCGATAAAGCCCACATCAAAGGGCGCGTTATGGATTACCAGCTCGGCGCCTCGCACAAACTCCACAAACTCCGGTGCAATCTCGCTAAAAGTCGGTTTGCCAGCCAGAAACTCCTGCGTGATGCCGTGCACTTCAAGAGCGCCGGCGTCAATGTCCCGCTCTGGCTGGATGTATTGGTGATAGTGGCGGCCGGTTATGCGCCGGTTGACGAGCTCAACGCATCCAATCTCGATAATGCGATGACCCTGGTTGACCTCGAGCCCCGTGGTTTCTGTGTCGAGCACTATCTGACGTCTATCCATTGGCGTCTCTGACTTCATCCATACCAAGGTTAGCCAGCCTGTCTGCTCGTTCGTTTTCAGGATGCCCACTGTGGCCCTTGACCCAACACCAGTCCACCTCATGCCGCGCCGCTTCATGGTCCAGCGCCTGCCACAGATCCTGATTTTTGACGGGCTTTTTGGCGGCGGTTCTCCACCCATTGCGTTTCCAATTGGTCAGCCACTGGGTGATCCCATCTTTGACGTAGGTGGAATCGGTTGTCAGGCTGACCCGGCACGGCTCACTCAGCGCCCTCAGCGCCTCTATAGCAGCCGTAAGCTCCATGCGATTGTTGGTGGTGTCCTCGGCGCCACCATGCAGCTCTCGCTCGTGATCGCCAAACTGCAGGACCGCGCCCCAGCCACCTGGGCCCGGGTTGCCGCTGCACGCTCCGTCTGTAAAGGCGCTGACTTGCTTCATCAGGTGGTTTCAGCACCATCCTGCTGGGATCGGCTGACATGCCTGGGCACCGGCACCCCCTCCTGTGCTTTGCCAAGTGGGATCGAAATGAGCCGGGGTCGCTCCACCTTGATTCCCGAGTCAAGATGCACTGCCACCCGCTTGCGGGCATGCAGGAGGTAGGCGGTCCCTGTTGGCGCATTGATTCTCACCAGCCAGCGGTCGAATCGATCCATGAGACGGCCCACCCGTCCTCGTCCTAGAGGCGCGAAACTCGCAAAATAAAGCGGTTCGGCGTGGGAGAACCCAAGCAGCGATAGCCAATCACCTAGGCGCCGGCCACTGACGCTCTTGGTGTGCCTGCGCCCCCGGCTAAGCCACCTGCGCAACCCGCTGGCTACCCCGCGGATACTGAGGGGATTAAACGAGATCACGAATAAGTGGCCGTTCGGCACCAGTACACGCTGACACTCACGGAGGGTTTGGTGTGGGACCGAGGACATATTCAGCGTATGGCACAGCACCAGCGCGTCTAATGAATCCGTCGCAAACGGCAGTTCGTGACTCGCACCGAGCACGGCTTGAAGGGGCTGATCGGCGTTGGCCCGCGTTACCAGCCTGAATAAACGCTGTGTTTTGCCGATTCGGCTCAACTCGAGACCCATGTCAGCCCCGGTCACCAGCATGTGGTAGCCAAATACCTGTTCAAGTGACTCGTTCAGCGCCTCGGTCAACTGATCAGTGAGCCGCTGGCCTAGCTTTTTATCCCGGTACCAGCGGGACAGGTCGTTGTGACGGTTCGCTTCTTCTTTCATGGGGCTGGTCACACTCATTGCCACAGGGTAGCCTCTGGGCACCACAGGAGCCGCTTATTCAATGAATATGTTAACTATATCGCCGATTCGGGCCTTCAGCGACAACTACATCTGGTTGATTGTGCGCAACAATCAAGCTTTCGTTGTGGATCCTGGGGAGCCGGGACCGGTGCTGGCGGCTTTGGGGGCTGCTGGGATTGAACTCTCGGGAATTCTGGTCACTCACCATCACTTTGATCACACAGGCGCGGTCGAAGCCCTAAAGACAGAGACGGGGTGCGAGGTCTGGGGGCCAGCGGATAGCCCCGCCGGCCCCTATGACCACATCGTGGCAGAGGGAGATACCGTATCGGTATTGGGCGTAGATTTTTCGGTGCTGAACGTACCCGGTCATACTCTGGACCATATCGCCTATTACAGCCTCGCTGTGCAGTCACTTTTTTGTGGCGATACCTTGTTCGTGGGCGGCTGCGGGCGCGTATTCGAGGGCACGCCTCCCCAAATGCGGGGATCGCTGGAAAAACTGCGTGGGCTACCCCCCGAGACCTTGATCTTCTGTGCGCACGAATACACCCTGGCTAACCTGCGTTTCGCCCGCCTGGTAGAGCCCAATAACAGCGCATTGAGCACGTTTTTGAGTGCGTGTGAGAGCAAACGCGCGAATGATGAG
>JAHEJH010000022.1 GCA_024638905.1 Luminiphilus sp. | reverse complement strand
CCTTTGCTTTGCTTTTCTACCAGCGCGCCCCAAGCGGATAGATTAGCGGCATCCGGATCATAAATGCTCATGAGTGTGACTCCGCCGGCTGCGACAGCTCAATCAGCACACCATCGGAACTTTTCGGATGGATGAAAATGACGCGGGACCCATGTGCTCCGGGGGTCGGTGCATCGCTGGTGAACTGATATCCCTTGGCGCGCAGCCGCTCGACATCGGCGTCAATGTCATCGGTCCGGAAACAGAGGTGATGCAGCCCTCCACCGCGCTTATCAAGGTAAGTCGCAATAGGCCCGGCGCCGTCCAATGGATGCACCAGCTCTATGTGCGTCGCAGGCACGCTAAAAAATGCCGTCGTGGTCTGAGCCGCCTCCACCACCTCGTTACCGTCATGTTGGAGTCCAAAATCCTCGAGGAATCGCGCTATAGCGCCCTCAAGATCCGGTACAGCAATCGCTATATGGTCCAATGCAGTAATCATGAAACAACCTGCCTCTCAGGAATCTGATGATGCGCTAAATGAAGAGCTTGACGAGCTCAGTGGTGTGCTCGCGGCGCAGCGCCGCCATCTCACTGTGAGAGAGCACTTCAACCTTCTCGTCCGGCGTCACCTTGAATAGCGGCTGTCCTTTCGAAATGATCACACCCTCTCCCTCGACCAATACCTCATCGACAGTGCCAGAGAACGGCGCTACCACTTTGTTGAACATTTTCATCACTTCAACAATATAGAGCGGCTCGCCCGCGTCGAAATGCTGGCCGGCCTCGACATAGAGTGGTGCCTCAGGCACCTCACGCCCATAAAACATCCCTCCGCTTTCCGCGACGATCTCGTCAGACTTCGCCACTGGCGGCGGTGCTAACGCCTTGGCCATCGCTTTTTGGTGCGCTTCATCCAATAGGCGATCAGGTAGATGGATGGTCATATCGGGATTGACATTCAGGTCATAAAACCCGGTGAATCGCGCCATCGCCGGCAACAGTTCCAGGATCTCTGCGCCGACCTGATACCCACGATGCGCTGCCTGTATCGCTGACCACTCTGATGCATCGACAGCATCAGGCGCGGATCCCGCCAACAACTCGCTCATGGCGGCCCAGTCGTCAGTGTCGAACCGCTTGCCAAGCTCGGTGTAGAAGTCTTCTGCATCCGAGAGGATCGCGTGGTCGTGGTCCCAAATCATATTCGCGGCCGGCAACGTGTCGTTCCAATCCAGTCTCAGGAAGTGGTAGGTATCGGCCAGGACCTCGACGGGGTTCTCTGCCCAAGAGAAGTGGCCGTCCTCAAACCGGAAGGCACCCTGATTAAGACTCAACCAGCCCGATAAGAGATGTGGTGAAGCCAGTAACTGTTTTATAGGCCGAAGGAGCAGGCTCTCCTTGGCGGAAAGGACCTTTTGCAAGGCGCTCTGATCGGAAGCTGCCGCTTGCACTCTCGCAGCACACAACTGCTGCCAAGCCACATCCACATCGACACGCCCAGCCTCCTGGGCCAGCTCTCCCACTGCCGTGAGGTAGGGCACAATGAATTGGGTCGTAGGGCGTGCGTTGACCGAGCGGCCGAGGAACCAGTGCACCAGCCCATAATGGAACGCAAGGTTGGTTGCCAGATCCTTGCCCCGCAATCGGCTGGCCCTCAAAACCTCTGCCATGTGTTCGTAAGCCGACTCGCGACTGTCGCCCACCGTCAGAAGAAGCGCAATGTTGGAGTCATAGGCACCCGCCAGCGTGTATTCCATGAACACATCGGTATCGGGGTTATGCAGACTGATGCCCTGATCGTCACGAATCTCCCCCTCGATGGGGTCTGACCAGAACTCCACAATGCCCCCAGCACTGGGCTGCAGGGCGTCATTAGTGGCATTGAGCCGCGCTTCGAGAGAATCTGGCAATCGTGCAATGCGTTCAGGCTTTGGCAACTTCTCGCCGTGCACAGCCAATAGCACCATGGCCTCGACCAGCGACTCCACGACAAAGGCATCGTCGGAGTCATCTGGATTAGAAAAACGCATGGCGTAGCAGAGCTCAGAGACGCGGTGCTCCACCTGAATCCGGGTATTCATCTCCATGAAGAAGTGCTGGTCACGATCGACAATACACTCAAAGGTGGACACCGAATCGAGGCCGACTGCCTCTCCAAAGCGAGCCGCTTCAGCCTCCATCACGTCCAGTGTCTTGACGTCTTGAGCGAGCACTGCGGCCTCATCGGCCGCACCAGCCTGTGAAGCCCGCGCCTCGGCCGCCTGGAGCGACTCCCGCGTCACCGACACCTCGAGGAGCTTCTGCTCATGCATCTGTAGGGAGCAGTCTCTGCCACCCAACGTAATGCACCAGTCGCCATTCCCGATCACCTGAATCTCTTGATGCCGGGTGGTTTCAATGTTGAGCTCGACCAGAACGTTCTTGTTGTCGCCAACGCCTGTGGTCTTCACTTCATTGAGGATTTCGCGAACCAGTTCCGGCGTGCGATCGGCCTGGCCCAGAGGCACGATGCGCTGACCCTTACCGCCGCCACCACCGATGGCCTTCAAGCGTACCCTGTTCTGCGGGTACTGCTCGCTCATCTTCAGCACTGCCTCGGTCAGCGTCTCGCTGAGCTCGTCGATGGTATAGAGATCAATGCCCTTGCGATAACTCGCGGTCAGAACCGCCTCGGCCAGCGCCTCTAGATCACCCTCGGGCGTCTCGCCATCAAGCTCAAGTCCGTGTTCGGCAACGAGCGCGGTCAAAGCCCCTTGATCGGGGTGCTTCTTGAGCAGCGTCAATGTGGTGCCGTTATCAATGCCTGGCGTGACCGAAACGCCGGCCTTAAGCGCTGTACGCTTGGCTTCATCCTTCAGGCCCGCCTGCCTCACGGTCCGGGAGCACGGCCCGATGAAATTCAGCCCCGCCCGCTCCATTGAAGCCACCATCTGCTCGTCTTCAGCCATGAAGCCGTACCCGGCAAAAATTGCGTTGTAACCGTGGGCATGTGCAATGGAGATGATGTCAGCAATGCGCTGCTCTCTCTCTTCCTTGGTGGCGCCGCTATAGTCGGGCACGCGATGCACTCGACCCGGATCCGTCAGCACTCTGAGCTCAGGCGCGAGCGCGCCCCGGTACACAATGGAGTCCTTCTCGGACAACAGAATCCCATATCCGTCGATTCCCATTTCAGAGAACACATCCATGGCTTCTTTACGGATCGGTCCCCGACAGATGATCAGCGGCTTCAGGTGTTCGCAACGGAACTGCTCCGTCCACTCTGAGCGACGCACCTTGCTGCGGCGATCGCCGTGTATCAACGGGTTATTGAGGTAGTGTTGGGTACCCAAGGTGTTTTGCTCCCGGCCGTCGATCAGTGGAATTCGCGCTGAACCGCTTGCATCGGCCCCGGCGTGTAATGTCTCAAACAGAAAGCCATCTGAGTGGCCAGCGTTTTGCGCAGATCGGCCGGCATGACAATCTCGGAAATCGAGCCCAGACTCAGGGCTTCTTCCGGGTTCATAATCTCGCGTTCATAGCGCTGGGCAAGCAGCGCCTCCTCGGCTTTAATCGCCGCGTCGACCGCCGCCTCGGCTTCCGCGCTCGCCTGCTCTTCGGGCAGGCCGCTAGAGACGCGCGCCTTGGTTTCAGCGTCGAGCTGGGCCGAGCGACCCGCTCGGATCTTTTTCAGCTCATCTTTGTAAACATACTCCACACCAGCCGGCCCCATCACAGCAACCCGCGTGGTCGGCAACGCGACCACGAAGTCGGCACCCGTCGCGTAATTGTTGTAGGACGCATATGCGCCACCAAAGGCGTTACGCACCAGCACAAGAAAGCGTGGCGTGCGCAAATCAACAATCGCATCCAGCATCGCCCGCCCTGCCTGTACAATACCGCGGTGCTCCTGCTCACTGCCGGGCAAGAAGCCGGTTGTGTCCTCAAGAAAGATGACCGGAATGTTGTAAAGGTTGCAGAACCGGATGAATCGCGCATTTTTATAGGCGGCATCGATATCGATTTGCCCCGAGGCGACGGCAGAGTTGTTGGCAACAAAGCCCACCACATTGCCACCCATGCGGCCAAACGCCGTGATGGTATTGCGAGCGCGGTCCGCCTGCGTCTCCAAGAAATCACCGTGGTCACACAACTGCTGAATCAAAATACTGATATCAAATGGCGTGTTGAACCCGGTTGGCGAGTTGAAAGCCTTCTTCAGCAAAATGTCGATGTCGACTGTCTGGCGCGCGACAGGATCTGAGGTCTCTCTGTAAGGAGCCAAAGATTGATTCGAATCGGGCAAGTATCGCAGCAACTCGCGTACCTTTCTCAAAGCAGCGACCTCGTCCTCCACGACAAAATCAGTCACGCCGGTTTGACTATGCACCGCCGGGCCGCCCAACTCATCGGGCGTGATGTCCTCACCCAGCACGCTTTTGACGACACCGGGCCCTGTCAGACCAAAAAACGTATCTTTGGGCTGGATAAGGAAGCTCCCCTGACGCGGCAGGTAACTGCCTCCACCGGCGTTAAAGCCAAACATGCACATGATGCTGGGCACGATGCCGCTGATTTTTCGTAACGCGGTAAAAGCGTCGGCATAGCCATCGAGGCCACCGACACCCGCCGGTATGTATGCGCCAGCGGAATCATTAAGACCGACTAGCGGGATATGGCGCTTGGCTGCAAGCTCAAACAAACGCGCCAGCTTCTTGCCATTGGTCGCATCCATGGAGCCGGCGCGAACCGTGAAATCGTGGCCATACACCGCAACGTCCCGGCCGTCGACCGTGATAATCGCTGTGACCAGTGAGGCACCATCCAGATTCGGACCCCAGTTCTGATACAGCACGTGAGGCTCATCATCCGCGAGGTAGCGAATACGCTCCCATACGGTCATGCGGCCTTTAAGGTGCTGCCTTTGTCGGCTGGGGGTGCCGGCGGCGACATAAGGCCGCTCGCGCAACTCGGCGCCGCGCTGAAGCGTCGCTTCGTACCGCCCTAATTCGGCGTCTTCAGTCACTGACTGGGAGAACGGGTTTTCCAGTGACACGGCCGACCCGCTTTGGACGGCTTCTTCGCTACCATTACTCATGGGTGGTCTCTCAGATTTGCGGGGATCATGGCGCCAAACAGGACAAAATCGTAGATCCCACGATACGGGGCTCTGTGCACAGGGCGTGACATTACTTATCCTTATATCTACCTGTCAATTTTATCCCTAATCCTTATAGGGTTATGTATGGCGTCACTCGGCGAAGTCACTGCTCTCGACTACACGGCTACCCTCGCGGAGTGGGCTGGGCATTTTTCCGATCTACCTGGCTTCGTCTACCTCGACAGTGGCACAAACGGGCACGGTGCTGAGCTCGAGATCGTGACGGCCCTACCCACCGTCATCCATCGGTTGCAGGATTATTCGGCGAACCTTGCCGAATGGATGACCGCACTTGAGACAGATTTGCACAGCGCCTGCGCCCAGAGACCTATCTTGGGTACATCAGAGTGCTTCACCGGGTGTGTGGCGATCGGTAGTCTCGACTACGATGCCCCTGCTGGTACCCTTCGCGCTCAAGATCAGTCCGACTCCCGAACCATGGCTGGGCTTTATCACTGGCTGCTGGTCACCCATCGCAGTAGTCAAACTACCGAGCTGCTCATACATCCTGACTGCCCTAAGGTGACCCGACAACGGATCACAGCACTCATTGAAACCAGACAAGCCGCTGTACCTGCGAGCTTTCATCTCGCAGAGCATTTTCGTCCCGCCATCGATAAACCGCAGTATCAGGCACATATCGCACGGATTCAGGAATACATACTGGCCGGGGACTGCTACCAGGTGAACTACGCACAGCGGTTCGAAGCGACCCTCGAGGGCGACTTATGGTCGGCCTACCGGTATGTCAGAACGCTTCTGGCCGGCGGATTCTCCGGTTTTCTCCGCACGGCCGAGGACCACGCAATTCTCTCACTGTCCCCGGAGCGCTTCCTGAGGATTCATCATGGCACGGTCACGTCTCAACCCATCAAGGGTACGGCGCCCAGACATCCCGACCCCGAGCAAGACGCAGCGCTGGCAAAAGCCCTTCTCAACTCCGAGAAAGATCGCGCAGAAAACGTGATGATTACCGATCTGCTGCGCAATGATCTCGGCCAGTTCTGTGAAACCGGCAGTGTGAGAGTCACGGAACTCTGCGGCTTACATAGCTTTAACAACGTGCACCACCTGATCAGTACGGTAGAGGGTAAGCTGGCGCCTGGCGTGAGCGCGGGCCAGATGCTACTCGCCACTTCACCCGGCGGTTCGATTACCGGAGCACCCAAAAAGCGGGCTGTCGAAATCATCGCTGAATTGGAAGCCAAGACCCGGGGCGCATACTGTGGCTCGCTGTTCATCCTCGGTGGCGACGATTGGTTGCAAAGCAGCATCGCAATCAGAACATTGGAAGTCACCGGGAACACGGTCCACTGCTGGGGTGGTGGCGGCATCACCGCCAGCTCGCAGTGGGAGGCGGAGTATCAAGAAACCCTCGACAAGGTCGGACCGATTATGGCTGCGCTCGAGGAGGCCAATCAGTGCTCGGGTAACTCAATCCCTTCGTAGAGCGCGATGCGGTCTGTCAGCTTGGCGCGAGACAATGCTTCCTGCACCAGCTCTCGGCCGAGATGCGGCGCCAGCTCGTGAATGAAATCGTGCATGTAGCCCCGGAGAAAGGTGCCCTTTCTGAATCCCAAGCTCGTCACAGAACTTGCAAACAGGTGTGACACGTCGATCTTTACGAGATCAGAATCCAGCGGCGGGTCATAGGCCATACCTGCGATCAAGCCAACACCCAACCCAAGGCGGACATAAGTCTTGATCACATCCGAGTCGACAGCGGTAAAGACAACTCTGGGCGTGAGCCCGCGGTCGTTAAAGGCCTCATCCAGCTTGGATCGCCCTGTGAAACCAGTGGTGTAAGTCACAATCGGGTGCTCAGCGATGGCCTCAAGAGAGCAGTGATCGAGGGATGTCAGCGGATGCCCCTGAGGCACCACCACGCAGCGATTCCATCGATAGCACGGCAACGTAATGAGACTGGAAAACTGATTGAGCGCCTCGGTGGCGATCACAAAGTCGACTTCCCCGTCTGCAGCCATCTGCGCGACCTGTGGTGGGGTGCCCTGCTTCATAACCAACGACACGTCGGGATATCGTGCCATGAACGCTTTGATCACACTGGGCAACACGTAACGAGCCTGCGTGTGAGTGGTCGCAATCGACAGGGTGCCGGCGGTCTCGTTTGAAAATTCCTGCGCCACTTTCTTGATCGAATCTGCCTTGCGGAGAATCTCACCAGCCAGATCCAGAATCACCTCCCCAGCCGGGGTGATGTGCGTGAGGTGTTTTCCGCTACGAGCAAATACCTCAACGCCGAGCTCATCCTCTAAAAGTCGAATTTGCTTGCTGATACCCGGTTGCGACGTAAAAAGACTCTGCGCGGTAGCGGACACGTTAAGATCGTGGTGCGCCACTTCCCAGATGTACCTTAGCTGCTGCAGCTTCACGCCTGAGCGCCTCTCTGGAGCCCCTTATTTCTCTTAGACCTTACTCCCCTTTTTGGCGGGTGACTAGCAAGAAGGAATAAAATTTCGATTTCTTATAAGCAAATCAGTCGGCGTTAGCGACACCATGCGGTACATGCCCGGTAGGAACATGTCCGGCTGCGTCGTTGCAGTGCACCTGCTGGTCGTCAAAAAACACGTCGGCCCGATAGGCTCTTAGGAACTCTGTTTTGGTCAGCCCGCCTAGAAAGATTGATTCATCGATGCGCACGTCCCACGCTCTCAGCGTTCGGATAACCCGTTCGTGAGCCGGTGCCGATCGAGCGGTCACCAGCGCTGTGCGGATGGGCGGATGCTCAGCAGGCAGGGCCTGCTGCAGTCGTTGCAGTGAGGCCAGAAAGTTCTTGAAAGGCCCGCCCATGAGCGGCTGTTTCCGGGCAGCATCCTCATTGGCGGCGAAGGCGTCCAACCCGTCGCGCTTATAAATCTGCTCCGCCTCATCGGAGAACAACACCGCGTCACCATCAAAAGCGAACCGCAATTGATCATCTCCCGTTCCAGCAGCGGCATTGGACACCAGCGTGGCTGCCGCCACACCGTGCTCAAGCGCCACCCGAACATCGCCGCCCTCTGCGGAGAGAAATAATTGGCAGCCAAATGCTTCGATATAACGCCAGGGCGGCTCCCCGCCACAAAAAGCCGCCCGGGTAATCCCCAACCCGTAATGCTCGATAGAGTTGAAGACCCGCAAACCGGTATCCGCACTGTTGCGAGAAAGCAGTATCACCTCGATACCCAGCGAGTCGGGAAGCTGGCTGTTGAGCGCCAGTAACTTCTTGACCATTGGGAAGGCCTGCCCGGGCTCGAGCGTCTCGTCTTCTTTCTCTATTTGGTAGTCGGAATAGGCGGGCAGACCTTCTTGCTCGAAAATACGATGCGCGTCGTCAAGATTAAACAGCGCCCGCGACGAGATCGCGATCACCAGCTTTTGCGCTCCCGTCTCCGCCATGAGCGTCAGATCGATTCCGCAGTCGCACTGCGTCGACTGAAGTAGCTACGTGACAACTTAAATACAACGGGGGACAGCAAGAGCAAGGCGATGAGATTGGGAATCGCCATAAAGGCATTGAGCGTATCGGCAACCAACCAGATCAAACCCAAGTCAGTTCCCGCACCCACCGGTATCGCCAAAACCCAGAGAATTCTGAATGGCAGGATGCCCTTGGTACCGAAGAGGTAAACGACACATCGCTCGCCATAAAAAGACCAGCCGATCATGGTGGTCGTGGCGAACAGCACCACCCCGAGGGTCACGACCAGTTCGCCTCCCGGCAAGGCAGTGCCGAAGGCTGACGCCGTCAAGCTTGCGCCGGATACGCCCGACTCAAGTACACCGGTCAACATAATCACCAAACCTGTCATCGTGCAGACCACGAGCGTATCGATAAAGGTGCCGAGCATCGCCACCAGCCCCTGCTCCACGGGCTCATTGGTTTTGGCGGCAGCGTGCGCGATCGGCGCGCTGCCCAGCCCCGCTTCATTGGAAAATATCCCGCGGGCCACACCGAAGCGGATCGCTGCCCAGACCGTGGCTCCTGCAAAGCCACCTGCGGCGGATGCGCCGTTGAACGCACTGTCAATGATGGTCGCCAGCGCAGCGGGCACTTCCTCTATATGCGAGCCAATGACAATCAAGCTCATCAGGACATAGGCAATCGCCATCGCAGGCACGATGGCACTGGCGGTGGCAGCGATACGCTGAATACCGCCGAGAATCACCGCGCCGACGACAACCATTAAAACGCCGCCGGTCAGTGCC
>JAHEJH010000200.1 GCA_024638905.1 Luminiphilus sp. | reverse complement strand
TATCGCCAACTTCACTCTCAATGGCCGCAGAATCGCCCTCGGAAACAGCTTCGGCTAATTCTCCCAGCTCCTCATCCACTTTCCCACGCACCGCGTCAAGCTCGCTCCAATCAAAACCAACAGACGCCGCCCGTTTTTGCAGCTTTTGAGACCGGCTTAGGGCGGGCAATGCCCTGGGAACATCGTCGAGCGTGCCCCGCTGGTTTTTCTGCTGTCGCTCTTCTACCTTGATCTGCTCCCATCGCCTCTTGACCTCGCTTTCCGAAACGCGCTGCCCGCCAGTCACTGCGAAGACATGTGGATGCCTTCGGAGCAACTTTTCCGCGATGCCATCTACGACATCTTCAAACGTGAAAAGCGCTTGCTCACTCGCCATTTGAGCGTAGAACACCACTTGAAATAACACATCACCCAGCTCATCTCGGATCTGCGCAAAATCTTCGATAGCGATCGCTTCAGCCAACTCGTATGTTTCTTCAATGGTGTAGGGAACAATCGAGTGGAAGTTTTGCTTGAGATCCCAAGGGCACCCCGAGTCGGGGTCCCGTAACTGCCGCATAATATCGAGTAACGACTGAATGCCTCCGTCAGTTGACGTCGCTTCATTGGTCATAGATTTTCACTCACCTCATCGGGCAATGGCTTGAGCCTCGGCGCGGATATTGATCCTAGCGGGGCAACGCCTCCACCAACTCACCTAGACAAAGACACCCGTGGACAGATAACGATCCCCGCGGTCACAAATGATCGCCACGATGGTTGCTCCACGAAGCTCTGAGCTGAGCTTAAGTGCCGCCGCGATGGCGCCACCGGACGACACACCTGCAAAGATACCCTCCTCCCTCGCAAGCCGCTTCATCATCTGCTCTGACTCGCTCTGACTAATGTCCATGACACGGTCCACACGCTCATGCTGGTAGATATCGGGCAAATATTCGGGTGGCCAACGCCTGATTCCCGGAATCTGCGAACCGTCCGTCGGTTGCAGACCAATAATCTGAATGTCGGGATTTTGGGATTTCAGGAATCGCGACACGCCCATGATGGTTCCCGTTGTGCCCATAGAGGCTATAAAGTGCGTCACGCTGCCGCCGGTTTGCTCCCAAATCTCAGGTCCTGTTGTGGCGAAATGACCTCCTGGATTATCAGGATTGGCAAACTGGTTGAGCACCAGGCCCTCACCCCTGGCCTGCATCTGCAAGGCTAAGTCGCGGGCGCCCTCCATTCCCTGCTCAGGTGATACATCAATTAACTCGGCGCCATAGGCGCGCATGGCACCCTTTCTCTCTTCGCTTTGGTTACTGGGCATGATCAGCTTGAGCCGATAGCCCTTGACCGCCGCGGCCATGGCCAGTGCGATACCCGTATTGCCACTGGTCGCCTCAATGAGCGTATCACCGGGTGCGATCACCCCTCTCGACTCCGCCTCATTGATCATACTCATTGCCGGGCGATCCTTAACCGAGCCAGCGGGATTGTTACCCTCCAGCTTTCCTAGAATGGTATTGCTGGTCTCTCCCGGAACACGCTGAAGCCTCACAAGCGGCGTGTTACCGACCGTATGCTCAATCGTCGGGTAGTCTCGAGGCTTACTCATAGGCCACATCTCTTCACAGCCGCTTCACTCTCCACGCCAGACTGAGGCTCGACTCTTATCACGCTGAAAGGCACCGTCTTCAAGCGCCTTTACCCAGGCTTTTTAGATCTTTAAAGACCTCTCGCGTGCGCATCACCCGACCCCCTGTTAATTGACTGACCGCGACACGCGTAATCCCTTTGAGTAGCGACAGCTCTTCATTACCAAATGAACCTGTTCCGTCCCACCACTGTCCGAGGCAAATAATGTGCGCACCCGACAGTAACCGGTCGCCTCGAGACGCCGTCGCAGACACATCCGCGATACAAAAACCACGATCCACCTCAAATCGGTAATGCCCATCCGCTCTGATGGGCTCGCGCTGCTCATCGCTGTCCCATGCGACTCGATAGCCCAGCTCACTGAGCAAGACGAGCTCAAACCGGCGCAAGCCCTCCTCGCCCGCGTCCTCGTAGAGGGACTCAATCGCCTGCCCATAAGCCAGAAACAATGATGGCGACACATCCATCCGCGGTAGCGATCGGACCAGGAGTTCATTCAGGTATAGGCCACTCATCAATGCATCACCCCGCAGGAGATAGCCTGGCCTTGGCGCCTCAGCTGAACGTAATGATTTCAACTCACTGCGCCCTGCCAGAGTGATCAACAGCGGGTGAAAGGGCTGTAGCAGCGAGGCGAGGCTCCCACCCCGCTTGCGACGGTGAGCGCCCCTTACGACGGCGCCGCAACGCCCCAGCTCTGCACTGAAAAACTCCACCAGCATCCCACTGTCGCCGTAGCTTTGCCGAGACAGAACCCAGGCTGGCTGCGCCACACTCATTGATCGCCCTGTGGATCCAGCCCCAAGGTTTTCAGGGCCCGGATATCATCCGACCACCCAGACTTCACCTTCACCCAAAGCTTGAGCATTACCTTGCTGTCAAAAGTGCGCTCCATATCACGCCTAGCCGAGGTCCCAATCGATTTCAATCGGCCTCCCGACTCTCCAACCAGAATTTTTTTCTGGCCTTCTCGCTCGACCAGAATGAGCGCATGGATGTGCAAGATACCCCTCTCATCTTGCTTGAATGCCTCAATCTCCACCGCCGTGGAATACGGCAGCTCATCACCCAATTGCCTGACAATCTTCTCTCGAACCAGTTCAGCAGCGAGGAATCGCTGACTGCGATCAGTGATCTGGTCCTCGGGAAAAAGGTGGGGCCCTGCGGGTGCCTGCGTCGCCACAAAGGCAGCGAGCTCATTCAATCCTTGTGCGCGCAGCGCCGAAACTGGGAACACAGCCTCAAACCCGCAGCGCTCGGATAGCGCTTTGGTAAAGGGTAGCAATTCATTCTTCTGTTCCATCAAGTCCACCTTATTAATCACCAGAGCAACCGGCGTGCTCTGCTGGGCGACAAGGTCCAATACGAAATCATCTTCCTCAGTCCACTTGGTCCGATCGCACAAAAATAAAGTGAGATCTACATCGTTCAGTGCCGATGCAGCCGCCTTATTCATGGCCCGGTTAATGGCCTTCGTCTGACCTAGGTGCATACCGGGCGTATCGACATAAATAAGTTGAATGTCCTCAACCGTAGTCACCCCGAGTACCTGATGGCGTGTAGTTTGAGGTTTACGCGACGTGATGCTGAGCTTTTGTCCCAACAAATGATTCAGCAGCGTCGACTTACCCACATTCGGGCGCCCGACGATAGCCACCATCGCGCAATGCTGCTCAGCCATTCGCCTGCCCAGATACTTGACTCAGCATTTCCGCGGCAGCGGACTTTTCTGCCCGGCGTCGGCTTGTACCGGCTGCCTCGGTCTCACACTGTCGACTCGGTAAGCGACAACAGACACGAAAAGACTGCTGATGATCACTCCCGGAGACCTCCACCACCGTGTATTCCGGTAACGCCTCTCCACGAGCCTGACACCACTCCTGCAACTGCGTCTTCGCGTCAATGGTGTCATTGGGCGACGCCGACTCTACCGCTGATCGAAGCCAACCAGCCGCCACCTCCAGTGCTTTCTCGGGACCCGAATCCAGCGCAACCGCACCGACCAACGCCTCTAGGGTGTCGGCCAGTATCGAGTCCCGGTGCCGACCACCGCTCTTGCGCTCACTCTCTCCAAGAATCAGGCAAGAAGACAGATCCATGTCCTTGGCGATTGCCGCCAGAGAGTGCCCACTCACCACCAGAGCACGCAGGCGACTCAGCACGCCCTCGTCAGCGTCGGGAAATAGATCATAAAACGCAGCCGCCGCCGCCAAGCCAATAATGGCATCACCGAGAAATTCCAGCCGCTCATTGTGGTGCTTGCCAGCGCTGCGGTGTGTCAGCGCCCGCTTCAATAGCGCCAGATCAGAAAACTGATAACACAGCCTGCCCTGCAGCGCGTCAAGTTGAGGTTTGCTAGGCTCGCTCAAGTCCGGCCCGTTGGCGCCGTCTCGACAATCAGATCCTCGAACTTCATGACACCATCCAGTATCCAGAAAAGCGGGAACCGCTTCTCGTAGTTCGCGTCGATCACAATGGCACCCCGCTCTCGATAAACCTCAATATCATCAACACTGGTGTCGTAAATTTGGTTGGTGTTCAGGAGCTTCGCCAACCGGACTCTCAGATCAGTGACCGTCTCGGTGCGGGGATCATATTCATCGGCGGCGCGCATGATCAGATCCTTAACCGTCAGATACTCCATGTAACTGGGCGCGACACGGAGCGCCGTCACCAGCAGCGCACCAAGCAAGAATAAATTGATCGCCACCGCCCACACATTAAAGCCCCGAATACTGGCACGTCTAATGGGCTGTATTGCTTGAAATTGATGTCTGTTCATGACCTACCCTCCTGGCTGGTCAGTCAATAGCTCCCGCACGCCCAAAAGAGGGCACGCTGAGAAACTCTTCCCAATGCATCCAGATCGCCACCGCTTTACCGACGATATCTCGCTCCGGGACCTGGCCCCACACGCGACTGTCGCTGCTGTTGTCGCGATTGTCTCCCATCATAAAATAGTGTCCGGGCTGCACGACAACGGAAAAGTTACGCGGTCCCCGGCGATTATCGACCTGCATTAGATGGCCATCGGTCCCGGGCAAGGCTTCGCGGCCCATTTTTACTGTATATCGGCCATTCGGAAACTCGGCCAACCACTCCTGCGGCACGGGCTCCCCGTTCACTAACAATTGCTTATTCCGATAAGCGACGCGGTCACCCGGAATGCCGATGACCCGTTTGATGTAGTAGGTGTCATTTTGATGAGGCGGGAAAAACACCATGACATCGCCTCGCTCCGGCTCACCGACGTCGAGAATCTTGGTGCGCGTCACTGGCAACCGAAGGCCATATGAAAACTTGTTCACCAGAATGTAATCGCCCACCTCGAGGGTGGGCACCATTGACGACGAGGGGATCTGAAAGGGCTCGTACAAAAAAGAACGCAACACCAACACAACCGCCAATACAGGAAAAAATGAGCGGGCGTACTCCACCACTGCCGGCTCACTAGCCTCCCTGTCGCAGGCCTCGGCAAACGCTTGCGACGCCTTTGATCCGGCTTGATCATATCCGGGGAACTGCTCAGCCAACTGAAGACGCCGAGTCGCACGACCCCGGGCAAGCAGCAGGCTGTCGAGTAGCCAGATGGCGCCACTACCCAGTACAACGATCACCAGAATCAGCGGAAAATCGATATTCATAAGCCGTATTAATCTCTACACGCAGTGGCATGCCACTCAGAGTGACCAACACCACCTATTCCCTCAAGCTCAGAAATCATACACCGCCCGGGGCGTCGCGCCTTCATCAATCAACCTGCAATACCGCCAAAAATGCCGACTGAGGTATTTCAACATTGCCCACCTGCTTCATGCGCTTCTTGCCGGCTTTCTGTTTTTCCAGCAACTTCTTTTTCCGCGTCACGTCCCCGCCGTAGCACTTGGCCGTCACATTTTTTCTCAGCGCCTTCACCGTCTGTCTGGCAACAATCTTGCCGCCAACAGCCGCCTGAATCGCCACATCAAACATTTGCCGTGGGATGAGCTCCTTCATTTTTTCCGTCAACACTCGCCCGCGCGACTGCACGTGGTCTCGATGCACAATAATGGCCAATGCATCGACACGGTCTCCATTGATCAACACATCGAGTCGGGACAGAGGCGCCGCCTCAAATCGTTCAAAACCATAGTCAAGGGACGCGTAACCCCGACTAACCGACTTCAACCGATCGAAGAAATCGAGCACGACCTCCGCCATGGGAATGTCGTAAATCACCTGCACCTGTTGGCCGAGAAACTGCAAATCTACCTGCACGCCCCGCTTTTCTACACAGAGCGTGATAGCGGCGCCCAAATATTCCTGGGGCGTCAGGATCGTGCAGCGCGCAATGGGCTCGCGCATAATCTCAATGTCCGCCACATCCGGCAATTTGGAGGGGTTGTCAACGTAAATCGTGTCCTGGCTCTTTTTGACAATCTCGTAGATGACGGTGGGAGCCGTCGTGATGAGATCGAGGTTGTACTCCCTCTCCAGCCGCTCCTGAATGATCTCCATGTGCAACATCCCGAGGAAGCCACAGCGAAAGCCGAAGCCCAGCGCATCGGATGTCTCAGGCTCGTAAAACAACGACGCGTCGTTCAGCGTCAGCTTTCCCAAGGCGTCACGGAAATCCTCGTAGTCATCGGAGTTCACCGTAAAGATGCCGGCATAAACCTGAGGCTTCACGCTCTGAAAGCCAGGTAGCGCCGGCGTATCTTGCTGCGAAGCAGAAATCAGGGTGTCGCCTACCGGCGCGCCCTTGATGTCTTTGATGCCTGCGACCACAAAGCCCACCTCGCCCGCCATCAGGCATCCGGTTTCCGTCCTTCTTGGGGTGAACACACCAATCAAATCTGCTTGATGCTGCTTGCCGGTTGAGCTAACAACAAATTTGTCCCGCTTGCTGAGCTGCCCTTGTTTCACTCTCACCAATGAGACAACACCCAAATAATTATCAAACCAGGAGTCGATGATGAGCGCCTGCAATGGGGCATCCCGATCTCCATCAGGGGCAGGCACTTTCTCGATCAGGTAATCCAGAACATCCTCGATACCCATGCCGGTCTTGGCACTGGCAGGCACTGCCTCTGAGGCATCTATGCCAATGATCTCCTCGATTTCTTGCTGTACGCGCTCAGGGTCGGCCTGCGGAAGATCCATCTTATTAAGGACGGGCAGCACCTCAAGACCTTGTTCGATCGCGGTGTAACAGTTGGCGACTGACTGCGCTTCGACACCCTGCCCTGCATCGACCACCAACAGTGCACCTTCGCAGGCAGCGAGGGACCTACTTACCTCGTAAGAAAAGTCCACGTGCCCAGGAGTATCAATAAAATTCAGCTGGTACGTCTCACCATTTCGCGCTTGATAATCGAGCGTCACGCTCTGTGCCTTGATGGTAATGCCGCGCTCGCGCTCAAGATCCATCGAATCGAGCACCTGATCGGCCATCTCTCTCTCCGATAAACCGCCGCAATGTTGAATAAAGCGATCGGCCAGAGTCGATTTGCCGTGATCAATGTGCGCAATGATCGAAAAGTTTCGAATATGACTGAGCTCAGCCACCGATTCAGTGCCTCAAAAAAATAACGCCCACCTAACCGGCGAGCGTTGCAGAGTTGGAAGTGCCGCTATTTTAGCACGCTGGGGGCGGGATCTTTAGTCGCCATCCGGGATGCGTATACCGATAAATAAGGGGCTCTGGCCGCGAATCAGGCGCGCTGGAACAGAACTACCGGGAGCCAAATCATCTGCGGCGGCAGTCACGTCTGAAACACGGCTGATCGGGCGACTGCCCAGGCGGGTCAGTATATCGCCGTCTCTGACACCGGCCTCGGCAGCAGGAGAATCCGGTTCTACCGCCTCAATCACCACACCGCCCGACAAACCGAGATCTACCAGCGTTTCCGCCTCTGCCTCAGCGACGCGCATACCCAATAACTGGAGCCTCCCGTCAACAGAAACCCCCGCATCAACGCGCGCTACCTGGTCAGATGCCAAAGCGCCCACCTCCACAGTGACCCTTTGTTCGTCGCCATCGCGAACCAACAGCGCCTCAACGCGACTGCCCGGGGCGACCAGGCCGACAATGTGGGGCAAATCCGCCGAAGTTTCGATGGGCTCGTCATTGAAAGCGACAATGACATCGCCTGACTGTAGTCCAGCCCGCTCCGCTGGGGAGTCGCGACCAACTTGCGCAATCAACGCGCCTCGAGGCCTATCCAATCCGAAAGACTCAGCCAAATTGCGATCAACATCCTGAATACTGACTCCCAGCCAGCCGCGCTCAACGACGCCGTTTTCCTGTATCTGGGACACCACATTCCTGACGACGGAAACCGGGATCGCGAAAGACAGGCCAATGGAACCCCCTGAGCGCGTGAAGATCTGAGAATTTACGCCGATCACCTCACCGTCTAGATTGAAAAGCGGCCCGCCCGAATTGCCGGGATTAATCGCTACATCGGTCTGAATAAAAGGCACGTAATTGTCGCCCGTTTCTGTCGGCAGACTTCGACCCAGCGCGCTGACGATCCCCGCGGTGACAGAAAAATCGAGACCAAAGGGCGAGCCGATCGCCAGCACCCACTGCCCGACTTTAATATCATCCTCACTTGCCAATTCGAGAGTGGGTAGCCGCTTGGCATCGATCTTAAGCACCGCTAAATCAGACCGAGGATCCGTTCCTATCACCTCGGCATCAAACTCCTGCCGATCAGGCAGCCTGACAATGACCTGACGGGCACTCTCAACGACATGATTATTCGTGACGATGTAGCCGTCGCTCGAGAGAATGAAGCCGGAACCCATGCCAGCGCGATCCCTGGGAACCGGAGGTCGACCACGGAAATCGAAGAAGCGTCTCAGCGACTCGGGCAACTCCTCCATCTGCTCCTGATAGCGGGAGTTTTCCGATTCGTATTCAACCAATATCTTCACAACGGCCGGCGCCGCAGAGTCCACAATTTCGGTGAAATCGGGCAGCTCCGCTAAGCTTTTCTGGGCCGCGAAAGACAGTGCGAGCATGCACAAAAGAGCGCGAAATATCATCGCCTTACTCCATATGAAATCCAAGAAATCGGGATCAACTCTTTACGAGCACATCCTCAAACTGGTTGACCTGCTTGCTGGTCAGACGAGGCTCAGAAAGCCCGGGCAACACACCCCCCGACCGCACAGTGATAAACCGAAGGATAGCAAAGCCGGCTAACAGTCCAATCGCAAAGGCACTGGCGGACCAAAGATCGCCCCACGGCGACGCCAGCATAGAGAAGATGGCGCCGGTCACCAGAGGGAAGCCGTAGATCAATAAGGTACCGCCCAGCAGTGTGGCTTCGGGCACCGCTATCACCACCTCGTCACCGACTGCGCACTGCGCTGCTGTCAACGTCTCGCCAGAAATCGCCCTGACACGACCCTTGCCACTCTGCAGTAAGGTCGACAAAGCGCCCTGCCCACACCCGGCGCGAGCAGCGCATTTTCCACAAGCTGCGCTGCGGTCCGCCTCAATCCAGACAGCATCAGGCTCGACCGCGACCACTCTGCCGGCTTCGCTCAACCAGCCCATCAGGATTGTTCTCTGGGCGGCCGGACAGCATCGGCGAGCAGGCGCGCCGTCACCATCGGGACTTCTCCAAGCACGCTGATCAATAAGCCGCCTGCCGATGATCTGACACCGCGGGTATAGGTTAG
This sequence comes from Luminiphilus sp., assembly GCA_024638905.1. Taxonomy (GTDB): domain Bacteria; phylum Pseudomonadota; class Gammaproteobacteria; order Pseudomonadales; family Halieaceae; genus Luminiphilus. The sequence continues at coordinate 194 of JAHEJH010000200.1, read as the reverse complement.
CGTTGCACCCTCAATGACTGCACCTTCGCCAACCGGCGCACCCCGGGGCAACGGCTCTACAAAAATGGATGCAGTCGCCAGGCCGTCACTCACGACAAACACACCGCGGTCAGCATCCTCGGACAGCATAAAGTAACCGGGCACAACCCTTCGCCCGCGTTCGTATTCTCGCGGCCCTTTGTCGAGCTGATCCC
>JAHEJH010000188.1:4767-9609 GCA_024638905.1 Luminiphilus sp. | reverse complement strand
GCGGCGGTGGAGGAAATTCTGGGCACGCTGGTACCCGGAGATGCACTGTTGGCCGACTAGGTGAACAGGCGGCAAGCTGCCGGTCTAGGATACGGTTCCGGTTACCCGCACCCGTTTACTACCCGCAACGGGCGCTTCGGCCTGCGCCTTGGCGCGCTGTTCAATGCTGGTATCGATCTGATTCTTGAGTGCAATCAGGCAGCCAGTGACCAGAAACGCCCCGGGCGGCAGGATCGCCACCAAAAAGGGGTAGTCCACGTTAAATACTTGCCAGCGCAAGGACTCCGCGCTCGCGCCAAACAGCAGCTGCATGTCTGCAAAGAGCGCGCCTGTCCCGAGCAATTCGCGGATTGCTCCCAATAACACCAATACGGCGCCGAAGCCCACGCCCATGATGAAGCCATCATAGAGCGCGGCAGGGACCGCGTTTTTCCGAGCAAAGGCATCGGCCCGGCCCAGAATGATGCAGTTGGTCGTGATGAGCGGCAGGAAAATGCCGAGAATCTGATAGAGCTCGTAGCTATAGGCCTGCATGAGCAGTTCGGTGACGGTGACTGCCGCGGCGATGATCATCACAAATACTGGAAGCCGGATGGTGTCAGACACCACCGAGCGAATAAGCGACACGGTGGTATTGGAAACCACCAATACAAAAAGCGTCGCCGCGGCCAACCCGAGTGCATTGACGGTAGAGGCGGTGACCGCAAGCAACGGACATAGTCCCAGCAACTGGACCAAGGCGGGGTTGTTCTTCCATAGCCCGTTGAGCGTCAGTTGGCGATAAGAGGTGCTGCTCATGCGGAGTCCGCTTCTGTTTCAAAAAGGGTTGCCGCGTTCAGGGTAGCGTATTCGAGGGCCCGACGTGTGGCGAGGATCACTGCGCGGGGGGTCACTGTTGCCCCTGTGAACTGGTCGAAAACGCCGCCTTCTTTGTCCACATTCCAGCCGCTCAATGCCGGGTTGGTGAGGCTGCGCTCGTTGAAATCGAGGACCCAGTCGGATTTGCGCAGGTCGACCTTGTCACCGAGTCCAGGTGTCTCCCGGTGTGCGACCACGCGTACCCCCGCCACCGAGCCATCCCGGCGAACGCCCACCAAGGCGCGAATATCACCGCTGTACCCGTCCCGGGCGGTGGCGGGCAGAATCACGCCGATAACGGTGCTTCCCTGTCTTACACGGTAACCCTGACGGCCCTCTCTGACGCCCAGTAGCGCCGTCTCTGCGGCCACCTCAAACACGTCATCGATGATCTCGTTGTCATGCGTGTCAGGCGGAAAAATCTCCAGCAGTTGCCGCGCCTCGGCGCGCCGCACCTCAAAGTCGATTTGCGCCTTGGTGCCGAGGTAGGTCCAGCCGATGGCGACCGACGTGATGGCCGCAAATAGGGCGAGCACCGTGCCGCTCAGACCGATCGATGCCAGCCACTTCATGAGTCGCGACTCCCGGTGCCGTACACCCTCGGCTGGGTGTAGTGATCGATAAAGGGTGCACAGAAATTTAGGATCAATACCGCGAATGCGACGGCGTCGGGGTAATTACCCAGCGTACGAATGAGATAAATTAAGACACCAATCAGGGCACCGAATATCAGCCGCCCCTTGTTCGATACCGCGGAGCTGACGGGGTCGGTGATAATAAAAAACGCCGCAAACATGGTGGCGCCGCTGAACAGGTGGAACATGGCGCTACCGCCGCTTTGGGAGCTGCCGCCGTCGTAACCCATGAGCGCACAGACAGCGAGAGCCGCGAGCATCGCGACCGGTGCATGCCAGGTAAACACCCGCCGATAAAGTAGCCACGCGCCACCCAATAGAAAGGCGAGGTTGGCCTCGAACCAGCCAATGCCACCCCAGCCGGTGAGCTCAGGGCTACTGGTGAGCAAATCTTCAAACAGCAGTCCGGTGTTCTGCCGGAGTAGGTCAAGCGGCGTGGCGGCGGTGACCGCGTCGATCGTTGACGGGGAGAAAAGGTGCTGGAAGGTGTCGGTGATGCCAGGGACCTCCCCCAGACCTCTCGGTGAGGCCCAGGCGCTCATCTGAACCGGGAAGGAGATTAGCAGGACTACGTAGCCCACCATGGCGGGGTTGAAGGGGTTGTAGCCCAACCCGCCAAAGACTTGCTTGCCGAGCAGCACCGACGTCAAGACGCCGATCGTAATCAGCCACCAGGGGGCGTAGGGCGGCAGCGCAATGCAAAGTAGCGTCGACGTCACGAGCACGCTCAAATCGCTCACCGCAAGCCTTGGGTCGCGACCCCGCAGCGCCACAATGGCGTACTCGCATGCGACAGCAATCAGGCCACCAAAGATGATGTTGACCAGCGTACCCGGTCCAAAATAAGCGGTCAGCACCACGACCCCGGGCAGCGTGGCCAGCAGGACATCCCGCATGACTGCGGATACTCGGCTCTGGCCTGAGGCGTGAGGCGAGGTGACTTTGAGCAGACTCAAGGCGTCTGCTCCGGTTCTGAAGCCTGGTCCGCTTTGCGTGCTTTGGCGCGCTCGATGGCGGCCTGAATGGGATCGACACCGTCTTCGGCTGCTTTGCTCTGTGCTGCGGCTTTGCGGGCGGCGCGTTTGGCTTCTCTTTCGGCGGCCTCGGTTTCCAGTCGCACCTGCCGCGCTTCAAATCGTTCCCGTGAATTATCCGAGCGCTGCTTTTCCTGCTCGCTATCGCGAATCTGTCCCTTGGCGGCGCGGTAGTACTGCACCAGTGGTATCTGACTTGGGCAGACATAGGCACAGGCGCCACACTCAATGCAGTCAAACAAACGGTGCTCTGCCAGTTGCTCCTGATCTTTGGCCCGTGCATACCAATAGAGTTGCTGGGGGAGCAGCGAGGCGGGGCAAGCCTCGGCGCAGTGGCCACAGCGGATGCAGGGTTTCGCGGGCTCGGGCAACGGTAGCTCTGCAGGCGTGGGGGCGAGCAGGCAGTTGGTGATCTTGGTGATCGGCGCGCGCAGATCCGATACGGCAAACCCCATCATGGGCCCGCCGTGGATGATGCGCTGCTGTGATTCGGCATTGAGGCCCGCGTGGGTCAGGAGTGCTGTGATCGGCGTACCGAGGCAAGCGGTCACGTTTTGCGGTGAGGCCAGCGCCTCGCCGGTGAGTGTGACAATGCGGTGCGTCAGCGGCGCACCATCGATGATGGCCCGCTTGGTGGCGACCGCTGTACCCGGACTAACGCAGAGAAGCCCAATATCTGCCGGGATCCCGCCCGAGGGAACCTGCTCCCCGGTCAGGATTTCGATGATCTGTTTTTCCCCGCCTGATGGGTACTTGGTGGGGAAGGTCGCCAACTCGATTTCTGCGCCTGATCGCGCGATGGCGGCCCCGACGCTAGCGATGGCATCCGGTTTATTGTCTTCGATGCCGATCAGGATCGCCTTAGCAGAGACAATATGCGCCAGGATCTGAGCTCCCTCGATCAATTCGTCTGCCTGACACTGCATCAGCGTGTCATCGGCGGTGATGTAGGGCTCGCACTCGGTGCCGTTGACCAGCAGCGTCTCAATCGATCGTGCAGGCCCCGGACTCAGTTTTACAGCGGTGGGAAAGCCGGCGCCGCCCATGCCCGCAATGCCGGCAGCCCGCACCCGCCCCACCAGCGTGGCGGCGTCCAGACCTCGCCAGTCGGCGGTACCGGTGAAGGACAGCCACTCATCCTGACCATCGGCTTCAATCACAATGCACAGGTCTTCAAATCCAGATGCGTGGGCGATGGGCCGCGCTTCGATCACCGTCACAACGCCGGACGTTGGCGCATGCACCGGCACACTCATCACGCCCTGCGCCTCGGCGATCGTTTGCCCGCCTAATACACGGTCTCCGACATTCACGACCGGTAGCGCCGGCACGCCAAGGTGCTGGCGCAGAGGCAGCACTAAAACGGGTGGAATAGGCGCGGTGTCGAGTTCCCCCGGGCGCGATAGGGCTTTGCGTTCGGGCGGATGGATGCCACCGTGAATATCGTGGATCGTTCTCATGCGGCGTCCCGAGTCGCCGCATCGGTCGCAATCACGTCGAAACGCGGCGCTCTATCCTCGGGAAGCGGCCAGTGCCAGAAACCGATGCCTTCTTTGCGGGGAATGAGGTCAATGCAATCGACTGGGCAGGGCTCGATGCAGAGGTCGCACCCTGTGCACTCGTCCGCAATCACCGTATGCATGACCTTGGCGGCGCCGAGAATGGCATCCACCGGGCAGGCCTGAATACATTTCGTGCAGCCAATGCATTCATCCTCTCGAATCCACGCCACCACGGGTTCTTTTTCCACACCGTGTTCAGCATCAAGCGGTTGAGGCTCGACGTCCAATAAATCGGCCAGCGCCTGAATGGTCTCTTCACCACCCGGAGGGCACTTGTTGATCGCATCGCCGTCGGCAATTGCCTCGGAGTAGGGCCGGCAACCCGGATACCCACACTGGCCGCATTGGGTCTGGGGCAGCAGCGCGTTGATCTGCTCGCTGATGGGATTGCCTTCAACCCGGAACCGAATGGCGGCAAAGCCCAGTAACGCACCAAAAATAGCGCCCAGACCCAGTAACGCACTGAGTGCAGCCAGAAGCGGTTGATCGCTGAGCATAGCCAACATCAGATCAATCCCGCGAAGCCCATAAAGGCCAGGGAGGCCAGTCCCGCAGTGATCATACCAATCGCCGCGCCCTGAAAGGGCTCGGGCACGTCAGCGACGGTTAGTCGCTCGCGCATGGCCGCAAACAGCACCAGGACCAGCGAGAATCCGAGTGCGGCACCCAGGCCATAGAACAGTGACTCAATGAAATTATGCGCCTGATTGATGTTGAGTAACGCCACACCCAGTACCGCGCAATTGGTGGTAA
>JAHEJH010000188.1:0-4757 GCA_024638905.1 Luminiphilus sp. | reverse complement strand
TGGTGGTAATCAGCGGCAGAAAAACGCCGAGAACCCTATGCAGAAGCGGGCTGGTTTTGCGTACCACCATCTCAGTGAACTGTACAACGACGGCGATCACCAGAATAAAGCTTATGGTCCGCAAATAGGCGAGATCGAGGGGGACCAGCAGGTAGTTATAGGTCAGATAGCTGCAGACTGACGCGAGCGTCAGCACAAAGGTTGTCGCAACCGACATGCCCATGGCGGTCTCGAGTTTATTGGACACACCCATGAATGGGCACAGTCCCAAAAACTGCACCAACACGAAGTTGTTGACCAAGACCGCGCCCACCAAAAGCAGCGCGATATCACCCAGCATGTCATCCCCCTGCGGCGGACTGAAATCGACTCAAAACCGCAATAATAAGCAATATATCAGGTGTCTGGCAGGAAGTGTGTGGCGTCTCAGGCGCCGCTTTTGCTGGCCTCGACCATCGCTGCCACCACGTCAGCATCGACCCTCTGGAGCAATGGCTGAAATGGAGCGAGTTCATGTGCGATCAGCGGCGCATCAAGGGCCGTCCAGTCGAGGGAGCACTGCAGGAAAGCCTCTGATTTCTCGGCCATCTCGGGCAACACGGGCTTCAGATAAGTCGCCAGCGCGCGGAAAAGATTGACACCCACAGAGCAGACTGCCTGTACTTCGTCCTCAAGGGCCTCATCCTTGGCCATCACCCAGGGTTTTTTGTCATCAATGTATTGATTGGCCCGGTCGGCGAGGGCGATGATCTCGCGCATGGCGCGATTGAACTCCCGCGCCTCATAGAGCGCGGCAATCTCGTCGCCGGCGTCAATAAAAGACTGGACCAGCTCCGGCTCTGCGCAGTTGTCGCTCATCTGATTGTCAAACTTCTTGCGCAGGAAACCTGCGCAGCGACTGGCGATATTGACGACCTTACCGATGAGGTCCGAATTGACCCGTTGCACAAAGTCATCGAGGTTGAGGTCAATGTCGTCGACGCCGCCGGAGAGCTTGGCCGCAAAGTAGTAGCGCAAATACTCGGGGTCGAGGTGCTCAAGGTAGGTGTCTGCCAGAATAAAAGTGCCCCGGCTCTTGGACATCTTGACCCCGTTTACTGTGAGAAAACCGTGGGCATAGACCGCTGTCGGTTGCCTCAGCCCGGCGGCGTCTAGCATCGCCGGCCAGAACAGGCCGTGAAAGTTCACAATGTCTTTGCCGATGAAGTGATAAAGCTCGGTGTCACCTCCGGGCAGCCAGTAGGCGTCAAAATCATCACCCTGTTCGCGGCACAGGACCTCGTGACTAGCCATGTACCCGATCGGCGCATCGAGCCAGACATAAAAGTACTTTTCAGGGTATCCGGGGATCTCGAAACCAAAGTAGGGGGCATCCCGGCTGATGTCCCAGTCTTGCAGTCCGGCTTCGAGCCATTCTTTCAGCTTGTTGGCAATCGGGGGTTGCAGTTGGCCGCTGTTGATCCAGTCAGTCAGCAGGCCCTCGAAATGGCCCAGCTGAAAAAACAGGTGGCTCGAGTCTTTATCAATGGGCACGGCGCCCGAGAGCGCGGATACAGGATCAATCAGGTCGGCCGGGGAATAGGTGGCACCGCAGGCCTCGCAGTTGTCACCGTACTGATCCGGAGCTTTGCATTTTGGGCACGTGCCTTTGATGAACCGATCCGCAAGGAACAGGCCTTTCTCAGGGTCGAACGCCTGGGTGATGTCCCGCACAGCGATGTGCCCGCCTGCCTCCAGTCGCTCGAAAATCGTCTCTGACCATCGCTGATTTTCTGGAGAGTGGGTTGAATGGTAGTGGTCGAACTGGATCAGAAAGCCTGCCGAATCTCGCTCGTGCCGGGCCTGAATCGCGGCGATGTGTTCTTCCGGTGTGCGATTCGCGGCTTCTGCTGAGAGCATGATGGCGGTGCCGTGGGCGTCGTCGGCGCACACGTAGCGGCAGTGATGACCGCGAGATCGCTGAAACCGCACCCAGATATCGGTTTGCGCCTGCTCGAGCATGTGTCCGAGGTGCAGGGGTGCATTGGCATAGGGTAATGCCGACGTCACCAGTATGTTTCTCGGGGTGGTACTCATGAGGCGCGGGATCCGGCGTGAAACGGCGCGCAGTCTACCGGATTTTCGGCCTTTTCGCTGTCGACGGTGATCGGAAGGTGGTGCCGGCGCGGTATACTTACCCGATAGCTTTGCACAAGGATAAAAGTGGTGTCATCACCCCACCACGTGGTCGCCGTGGCCTCAGGAAAAGGCGGCGTCGGTAAGTCGACGGTCACCGCCAATCTGGCCGCCGCCCTCAGGCAGCAAGGGCTGTCTGTTGGCTTGCTGGATGCCGATATCTATGGGCCGAGTCAACAACTCATGTTGGGCGTCTCTGACAACGTCACCCCCGACCAGCAAGACGGCGAGTTCCTCCTGCCGGTGGAAGCGCATGGATTGAAAACCATGTCGATGGGTTACCTGAGCTCCGCCAAGACTCCCATGGTCTGGCGCGGTCCCATGGCCAGTTCGGCGATGGCGCAACTCTTGGAAAAAACGCTGTGGGGCGACCTCGACGTATTGCTGGTTGATATGCCGCCGGGCACGGGTGATATCCAGCTGACCCTGGCACAACGCGCGACGCTCGCCGGTGCCGTGATTGTCACCACGCCACAGGACATTGCGCTCCTCGATGCGCGCAAGGGCATTGAGATGTTTCAAAAAGTGGAAGTCCCGGTGCTGGGCTTGATTGAGAATATGGCTGCCCATGTCTGTACCGAGTGCGGACACGTGGAGCCCCTCTTCGGTGAGGCGGGTGGGGAGCAGCTAGCGGCGCGCTACGAATTGCCGTTGCTGGGTCAAATCCCCCTCGATAAAGCCATACGCGAGCATTCGGATGCTGGCCAGCCGGTCGTCTTGGCGGAGCCAGACGGCCCGATCGCAGACATCTACCGAAACGCCGCAACGCAACTGATGGCCGTTCTGGGTCAACAGCAGCCCGCAGCGGCACCCGTTATCAGCATGGGTGATTGATTCAGTTCAATCGCCGCCCCTCAGTAGCAGGAGAACACCCTTGAGTATCAAATCAGACCGATGGATTCGCCGCATGGCAGAGCAGGAGGGCATGATCGAGCCTTTTGCCCCCGACCAGATCCGGATGGACGGTGACCGGCGGTTGATTTCTTATGGCACATCGAGCTACGGCTACGATGTGCGCTGTTCGCGAGAGTTCAAGGTTTTCACCAATATTCACTCAGCGACGGTCGACCCAAAGCATTTTGACGAGGACAGTTTTGTCCACGTAGAGGGAGATGTTTGCGTGATTCCGCCCAACTCCTTCGCATTGGCTTGCACGGTGGAGTACTTTCGTATTCCGCGCAATGTGCTCACCATTTGCTTGGGCAAATCGACCTATGCGCGCTGCGGCATCATCGTCAACGTGACACCACTTGAACCCGAATGGGAGGGCCACGTCACGCTGGAGTTTTCCAATACCACAACCTTACCGGCAAAAATCTATGCCAACGAAGGCGTTGCCCAAATGCTGTTTTTTGAATCCGATGAGGTCTGTGAGACCAGCTATGCAGACCGGGGTGGGAAGTATCAGGGTCAGCGTGGTGTCACGCTACCCAGAGCCTAGGCATATTCTCAGGCCTCCTCTTAGCGTGGCTCGACGCCTAACTCGAGCCCCGTGAGGTCAGGGCGCCCGCCCCGTAACAGCCCGTCCGCCAACGTTGGCGCTCTCCAGTTGTACTACCGTCTCTGAGCCTTTTTCGACATGTTCCGTGCGGACCATCAGGAAGTCGTAGTGGACCGCGAGCCAGGTATCCGAGCTGCGCTCGTCGGGTTCGTCGTGAATCAGACGGTAATGCACGGTTTCCATTGCGCCCACTGGTGTCTCAAGCACCTCGGTTTCGATCAGATCGAAATGCTTTAACTTGACTCTTGGCCCATCGACAATGGAGAGAGAAATGCGTGCAGGCGGTGTCTCTGCGAGCAACAGCGTAAGTCGCATCTGTTCCTGTTGGCTAAGTCGGTCGAGCACTTCGGATGACCAGGGGTGCTCAGTCCACTCTTTCTTGCGCAGGCTGCGGATCGTCCCCGCCTCCTCATCAAACAGCACCTCGCGCCGGCGGTTACTCACACCGCTCAGCTGATACACGAAGCGCTCACCGACGATCTGGTCGCCCTTCACCGAGAAGCGGGAGTCTTCCCTCAGTTTGATCATAAAGGCCTTTTTGCCGCCTTGAGTGAGGTGGTAGCGACCGTCTTCTTCAGTAAGGGTGCGCGTCAGCGTCACGCCCAGGCCAGACATTTTGGTCTTGTACTCTGCCGTATACAGCGACAGCGCGCTGTCAGCGAATGCGGACTCAGCGACTAAAAGTGCCCCGATCAACAGGCCCGTGACTGGCCAAAGCTTCATGACGCGTCCTCCCATAATTCTCCCGATGGCGGCACCGGCAAGCCATCCTTCAGCAAGTTGCCATCTTGCCATGTCAGCCGATCGGTCAGGTGCCAGTTTACAGCCACGGGGTAAATCCGATGTTCTATCTCTAATACGCGGCCTGCCAGCGTATCGGGATTGTCCCCTGAATTGACTGGAACCCTAGCCTGTAAGACCGGCGGGCCACCATCAAGTTCCCCGGTGACGTAATGCACCGTGGCGCCCGCATGACTGTCCCCGTTGTCCAGCGCGCGCTGGTGGGTATGCAGGCCCGGGTATAGCGGCAGTAGTGAGGGGTGGATATTCATCAGCCGTCCGGCAAAGCGTGCCACGAATT
>JAHEJH010000337.1 GCA_024638905.1 Luminiphilus sp. | reverse complement strand
TGAGTCACTGGCGGAGGCCGATGAGTTGGAGGAGGACTACCTCGACAAGGCCTGGGGTCTAGAGCCTGAATCCCGGCTGTCGTGTCAGGCGCAGGTGAGTGACACCAATTTAGTGGTCGAAATCCCGCGCTACACCATTAACCATGCCTCGGAGAGACACTGAATACGGTGTAATCCGGGTGGCATTGTTGCCATGACACTGCGGGGTAAAACCCCTTATACTCCGCGCCCGCGAGGCAAGAGCCTCGACTTCATTAGTAGAGATCGGAGAGCAACATGGCGGTGGAACGCACCTTATCGATTATCAAGCCCGATGCGGTAGGGAAAAACGTGATTGGCCAGATCATCAGTCGTTTTGAAGAGGCAGGACTGACCGTGGTAGCAGCTAAAATGCTGCATTTGTCGGACAACCTTGCCGGCGGTTTTTACGCCGAGCACAAAGAGCGCCCCTTTTATCCGGATCTCGTTAAGTTCATGACCTCAGGCCCCGTCGTTGTTCAGGTGCTTGAGGGTGACGATGCGATCGCGCGAAATCGCGAGCTGATGGGGGCAACTAATCCTCAGGAAGCTGACGCCGGCACTATCCGCGCCGATTTTGCCCAATCAATCGATGCCAACGCGGTGCACGGTTCCGATTCCCCCGCTTCTGCTGAGCGTGAAATTGCCTACTTCTTTGCCTCGAGCGAGATCTGCCCACGCTGAGGCATGGCCGGCTCTGATGCCATGACCGCAGCAGACCAACTCATCGCCACCTCACCGGTAACCGATCGGGTCAACCTACTGGGTTTGACCCGGCAACAGCTTGAAACCTTCTTTACTGATCTCGGCGAGAAGCGATTCCGCGCCCAGCAGGTCATGAAGTGGATCCACCACCGTGGCGTGCGCGACTTTGAGGAGATGACAGATCTCAGTCAGTCACTTCGAACGCAGTTAGGCGAAATAGCCGAGATCACGCCGCCGAACATCGCCGAGCAGCACGACTCACAGGATGGCACTCGAAAGTGGGCCATCGCGGTTGAGGGAGGCAGTTTGGTCGAGGCGGTTCTGATACCCGAGGGTGATCGCGCCACGCTGTGTGTGTCCTCTCAGGTGGGCTGCAGCCTCGACTGCACATTTTGTTCCACAGGAAAGCAAGGTTTCCAGCGCGATTTGACTGCGGCTGAGGTCATTGGTCAGGTGTGGTTGGCCATTAACTCCTATGATGCCTGGCAGTCCGGCAAAGGCCGTGTCGTGACCAATGTCGTCATGATGGGCATGGGAGAGCCGCTGCTCAACTTTGATAACGTCGTATCTGCCATGAGCCTGATGTGTGACGATCTGGCCTACGGGCTCTCCAAGCGCAAGGTGACGCTGTCGACATCGGGGGTAGTGCCTAATCTGGATCGGCTCGCCGAGTGGGCGGATGTCAGTTTGGCGGTGTCACTCCATGCGCCCAATGATGCGCTGCGTGACCAAATCGTGCCCATTAATCGGAAATATCCAATCGCCCGATTGCTGGCCTCAGCCAGGGCTTATCTGGACGCGCAAACTGACAAAAAACGTGTGGTCACTATTGAGTACACCCTGCTCGCGGGGGTCAACGACAGCGTCGAGCAGGCGAGAGAACTCGCCGCGCTGCTGAAGGACTATCCCTGCAAGATCAACCTCATCCCCTTTAACGACTTCCCCAATTCAGGTTATCAACGCCCCAGCGGCAATGCGGTCAGTCGGTTTTGGCAGGTGCTGACCGACGCCGGCTTTGTGGTGACAGTGCGCACCACCCGGGGCGATGACATTGACGCGGCCTGCGGCCAGCTGGTGGGCGAAGTCGTAGATCGAACCCGGCGTGCAGAGCGTCACCGGGCTGGACGCGGCGATCATAGCCTGTTGGAATCGGGTCGATGAAAGCGAACGACTTGCCACAGAACCAACCAAAGTATGGCTCCCGCGTGGGCCGCGTGGCGCGGGGTCATAGCGTCGGCCTCTTACGTGGTGGTGCGCTGCTGATTTTACTGAGCCTGGTGG
>JAHEJH010000336.1 GCA_024638905.1 Luminiphilus sp. | reverse complement strand
TGTTTATCTACAGAGTCTTTTCTAAGTTGCTCATGTAACGCTCTGAGGGTACGTGCATTTTTGGCCACGAGTACAAGCCCCGAGGTGTCCCGGTCCAACCGGTGCACTAACTCCAGATAGCGCGCCTCTGGAAACAGGCTGCGCAGCGACTCAATGAGCCCCAGCCGCACGCCACTGCCCCCGTGAACCGCAAGCCCCGTAGGCTTATTGATCACCAGTAGATCGGCATTATCGAGGACAATCGCGGCTCGAATCCGACGCCCCCAAGCGTCAGACGGGCGGCCAGTGGGCGCCGATTCGGCCATTTTGAGTGGCGGTATGCGCACTGTATCGCCAGCCTGCACGCGATACTCGGGCTTAGACCGGCCTTTATTAACTCTGACCTCCCCTTTACGAATAGCCCGGTAGACCCGGGTCTTGGGAACCCCCGATGCATGGCGCAGTAAGTAGTTGTCCAGACGCTGCCCCGCCTCTTCAGCGGCAACATCCAACAATCGGACCTTCAAATTGGCGTCATGACTCATAAAAAACCTGATTTCTGCACATCATCTATTCATTGAAACCACACCCTCATGGTGCTACCGTGCGCGCGTCGGAGGAGATGTGCTCCGGCGGCGATGCCCTTAAAACCGCTATAGCGGCAGGCACCGCCCCCAAGCCTCTCCCGCACTTTTTATCAGTGCGATAAGCCCAGCCCTTTTTGCTGTGGCCATGCCGATAAGAGAATTGCGAGTCTACCGCGCCAAGCCCTCCAGCCCCAATGGCTGTTCGAGCGCCACGCGGCAGACAAAGAGAAACCCGCGACACAAGATGGCGCGGTGCAGATTGCGAGTCAGGCCGCCACAAACGCGTGGCAGGCAGTGTAACCAGCACACCGGAACGCTCCAAAGCGCCCTGGTATGATATCTCACCACAGGTGGCGAGATCGCAAGTACAGGAGGCAAATACCGCCTCCGCACCGCCCGGTTGCGTCGCCAACTGGATAAGATCATGAAAAAGATACTGATTAACGCAACCCAGCCTGAAGAGGTCAGGGTTGCCATGGTCGATGGCCAACGGCTTTACGACCTGGACATCGAAAACCGCCAGCGCATTCAAACCAAGGCTAACGTATATAAAGCAAAGGTAACCCGCGTCGAGCCGAGCCTCGAGGCGGCGTTTGTCGACTTTGGTGCGGACCGCCACGGTTTTTTGCCCCTTAAAGAGATCTCTCCCGAGTACTACCGCAGCCGCGCCCCTGAAGGCGAGGGCAAGGTGCGCATCAAAGATGTGCTGAAAGAAGGCACAGAAGTGATCGTGCAAGTAGATAAGGAAGAGCGTGGCACCAAAGGCGCTGCTCTCACCACCTACATCAGCCTTGCCGGGCGCTACATGGTGCTGATGCCGAATAACCCTAAAGCCGGCGGTATCTCGCGCCGCATCGAAGGGGAAGACCGCAGCGACCTCAAGGACTCCCTCTCGCAGCTCAACCTTCCCGACGGCATGGGCGTGATCATCCGCACCGCGGGCGTGGGACGGAGCACCGACGAGCTTCAGTGGGATTTGAATTACCTGCTGCAGCTCTGGGAATCCATCGCCGAGGCAAACAAGGAAAACAAGGCACCCGTCCTGATTTATCAGGAAAGCGACGTCATTATTCGCGCGGTACGGGACTACCTCCGCGATGACATTGATCAGGTATTGATCGATGACCCCACCGCCTACCAGCGCGCAGCAGAGTTCGTCGGCATGGTTATGCCGAAGTACAAGAACCGGCTCAAGCAATATGAGGACGACCTTGCGCTGTTTAACCGTTTTCAGATTGAGGGCCAGATCGAGACCGCCTTCCAACGTGAGGTGCGACTCCCTTCAGGCGGTTCTATTGTGCTGGACCCCACCGAGGCGCTGATCTCCATTGACATCAACTCCGCTCGAGCGACCAAGGGCAGTGATATCGAGCAGACGGCGCTGCAAACCAACCTGGAGGCGGCAGACGAGATTGCACGCCAGCTGAGGCTTCGGGAT
>JAHEJH010000335.1 GCA_024638905.1 Luminiphilus sp. | reverse complement strand
CCGCGATCGGTTCAGTGATTACGCCAGAGCTCACTATCATCCGGAGTTCCGTCGAATAGGCGTCTTTACTGCTGCTCTGTCACGCAATCCGTCGCGGCAATCTGGTATGGTCTGCCGTCACAGAATGTTGGGGGTGTTTTTGTGATTGATATCAGTGAGTCCATTGAGGCCTGCGCCAAGCATTACGGCGAGCAGGCGGATGCGATGCGAAGCTATTTATTAGCAGGCCAGGCGGCCGCGCTGGCGCTGCCTAACCGGGGGCCGCTGAGATTCACTGAGTCGGGCACGCTGACAGAAGCGATACGAGCAGCCTATTCGGAATACGGCTTCTACGTTTTCGAAAACGTCTTGAGCGTCGAGGAACTCGACGACATCAAAGCCGATCTCGACACCATGCGCGCACAGTTTCCTACCGGGCCAGAGAGTCAGGTGAATGCCGCCGGCGAACCGGCATTGGGTGCAGACGCCAAGGCCCTGACTTTGGTCTGGTCGAAACCTCTGGGTGACCCACTGGGTGGCACCGAGCTCGCCAACGGCCGCCATCAGGTGAAAATGTTCGAGCCAGAAGCCGATGCCGAGGCGCCGCCAGCCGCGCCCTTTATCCTGCTCGGATCGCTGCAGTTCTCGGATGCCTGTTTAAGGACCTACGCTCACCCCGAATTACTCAAAGTGACCGAGTCTATTAATGGCCCTGACTTTGCTCCGTTTAATGAGGCGCTCTTTATCAAAGAGCCCGGCATCGGTGCCGCGGTCTCCTGGCATCAAGATGGGGTGACTCACTGGGACAGCCCTGAGTTTGATGAAGACATCCACGGTTTTAACTTTATGGCTCAGGTGTATGGCAGTACCGCGGTGAATGGCGTCTGGGTTCTGCCGGGCACGCACAAGCAGGGCAAGCTTGACATCAAGGCCTTGGTCGCTGACTCAGGCAGTGAGCGTCTCGAGGGAGCAGTGCCGATCGTTTGTAATCCTGGCGACGTGGTGATGTGTAACCGGCAGCTACTGCATGGCTCATTCCCCAACTGTGGTTTTGAGCCGCGTATTACCGTGAACTTCGGCTTTCATAAGCGCTCCTCAGTATTGGGCGTGATGGGTGGTGGTATCCACAGTGATGCGCAGGTGTTTGACGAGGAAATTGTGAATCGCCGCTCACGGGCGATCGGATACGCGATTGATGCTCGCAAGCAGCGATTCCCCGGCGAGACCCCTTACCAATATCAGCCGCTCTTGGCCGCCGCCAACGACTACCGGTGGGATGAGTCTGCGCGGGCTGACCTCAAGGACTACAACCTAGACGATCTCAGCATTTGAATTGCCCGGCGAAAGCAGCCGGGCCGCAGTCCTCAGTGATTCAAGCAGTCGTGAGCGAACTAAGTAGTCGTTAGCGCTGTAAGTAGTCGTTAGTGATTCAACAGTTCAGCCATGATGGCGTTGAACTGCGCGGGGTCTTCCTGCATCACAAAATGGCCCACGCCTGACATGAGCACCGCCTCAAATGAGGCAGTCAGGGCCTGCCCCGCATCGACATTGGTGGGGCGATAGTCTGAGTTGATCAGGCGAACGGGTACGTCGATGTCCGCCAATGTCTGCTCGACTTCCTCGTTAAACCAGCGCGCAAAGCCTCCAAACGCTCCTATTCCCGCTATGGGTGGCGCGGCACTCATATCGCTCACGATCTGGTCAATCAGCGCGGGGTCTGATGCGGGTAAGAAGAAACTGCCGCGCACCAAGCTTTCCACCGTGCCAGAGAAATCAGCCTCCATGGCGGCGAGCATCCCCGCGAGTTGCTCATCGGGGTAGCGCAGTGACACATCGCTCAGGGTGTCAGCGCCGATGACCATTTTGACACGCCCTTTAAGCAACCTCGCGGCCTCCAGTGCTACCGGCCCGCCCATCGAATGACCGACCAAGATGATGTCTTCCAGTTGCAGTGCGTCGGCCACCGCCGCGACATCGGCGCCAAAATTGGCCATCGACCATTCCACGCGGTTTACCCCGGAGTCGCC
>JAHEJH010000174.1 GCA_024638905.1 Luminiphilus sp. | reverse complement strand
GGCGATCTCGAGCGGGGTGTAGGTATGGGTGCCGAGGGCCAGTGTCAGATTGGCCTGTATGCCTTCGGTGTCGAACCCCAGACCCTCTACGTACCGGATGAAAGGCCGCACGCCGACGCGTTGTAGCACCCTGATCGAGACTAGATTGCGTGAGAAGGTCAGCGCTTCGCGAAGTCGCGTGGGCCCATAAAATTTCCCGCTGTCATTTTCCGGCCGCCAGATTTCTGCGGCAGAAAGGTTGTCGAGCACCACCGGCGCATCGTTAATGACCGTGGAGGGCGTAATCCCTGCCTCCAACGCGCTGGCATACAGAAACGGTTTGAAGTTTGAGCCGGGCTGCCGTTTTGCCTGGTTCGCGCGGTTGAATTTGGACAACTCGAAGCCCATGCCGCCGACCAATGCGCGGATGGCGCCATGCTTGGGATCGAGTGAAACCAAAGCAGATTGCGCCTTGGGTACCTGCGTCAGCCGCCATCCCTCATCCGTCTCGCGAATGCGAATCAAATCGCCGGGCGCAAGCAATGCCGACGGGGTTTTCTCTGGCGCTGCCGTTTGATTCACCGACCGGTACTGGCGCACTGTCTCAAGGTCCCCTTGCCATAACAGACTGATCACTTCCCCGGACTTGAGCAGCACCGACACGGCCTCGTCCCCGACCGCGGTGACGATGCCCGGTGGCAGTTTGGCGATGGTTGGCATGTCACGGAGTGCTTCTTGCCAGCGCCCGAGAGTCTCCTCGGGCGACTCACCCTCGCGCGGCGCTAAGCGTCGCTCAGGTCCCCTCCAGCCGTGCCGCCAGTCGTAGGTTCTCAGCCCGCTGAGCAGTGCGTCGTAGGCCGCTTGCTGCAGTTTGGCCTCAACCGTGGTGTAGACCACATAGCCGTCATTGTAGGCGGCATTACCAAAGCGCTCGATCATTTCACGACGGACCATCTCGGCGATGTAGTCGGCGTCGACTTCGACAACTTGGCCGTAAAAAGAGGCGGTGATGGGCGTATCTTGAGCCGCGGCTTGTTCAGTTTCATTGATCATGCCAAGGCTCGCCATACGGCCCAGAATCCAGTCACGGCGGATCTTGCCTTTTTCAGGGTTGCTCAGCGGATTGTTGCGCGATGGTGCTTTCGGCACACCGGCCAGCATGGCGTGCTGTGCGAGCGTGAGTTCCGCGAGAGGCTTTCCGTAGTAGGTTTCGGCCGCAGCCTCAAAGCCATAGGCACGATGCCCGAGGAACACCCGATTGACGTATAGCTCAAAAATTTCTTCTTTGCTCAGTCTTGCCTCGATCTGAAACGCCAACAAAATTTCAGTGAACTTTCTGAGGAAGGTCTGATCGAGCGTCAGAAAATAGTTTCTTGCCACCTGCATTGTCAGGGTTGAGCCGCCGCTGCCTTTTTTGCCGGTGAGTAATAACTCCGAGACCGCTCTCATCAGGCTGAGCGGTTCGATACCACCGTGTTCGAAAAAGCCGTCGTCCTCTGCAGCCAACAGTGCATCGATGAAGCTCTGCGGGATCTGTTCGAATTGCAGCGGCTTTCGCTTCTGCTCCCCGAACTGTCCAATGAGTGCGCCATCACGACTGAGTACACGCATCGGGGTGCGCAACGTGATGTTGCGGAGTGCACTTTCCTCTGGAAGTTTTGGGCTGAGATAAAGGTAAAGCCCAGCCAGCCACCAGATGGCCGCGCAGGCAATCAGGGCGCTGTATCGCATCACTTTTCTGGCTTTTGGCACCCTTGGACTCTCCGGCGTATTGTCTCTGCTGTCGGGCCCATACGATGCATCCCGCTAGTGGGTGACCCACCCGTATAACCTACCAATACAACAATATCAGGGCTTTTACGGGGTTTTTACACAATAGCGCGCGGGAAGTGACCTTTTACCGACTTTGGTAACCCAGAAACGTGTCGGGCGCACTTACAATGAACCGTTACTGGACGGGCCTCAGGATGAGGTCGTTGACACGCTCAAAGGAATGAAAAGTGTTGAGGTTATTTGGCACCGCCAGGACGGCACAGGTGCTCGGTATCGACATCAGTTCGACCACGGTCAAGCTCCTAGAATTGAGCCGCAACGGCGACGCATATCGCGTCGAGAGCTACTCTGTAGCACCGCTCCCCCCCGAAGCTGTAGTCGAGAAGAACGTCAATCAAGTCGACGTCGTCGGTGGATTGATCAGCGACCTCGTGGCCCGTTCCAAAACCCGCGCCCAGCAAGCGGTAGCCGCCGTTTCGGGCTCAGCGGTCATTATCAAGACCATCGCCATGCCCGCCGGTTTGTCTGAGGAAGATCTCGAGGCACAGCTGGCCCTCGAGGCGGATCAATACATTCCTTATCCCCTTGATGAGGTGGCACTCGATTTTGAAGAGTTGGGCCCCGCCATGGGTCGAGACGATCAGGTCAATGTGCTGCTGGCCGCCTGTCGACAAGAGACCATTGAGTCGCGGGTCGATTCGCTGGAAGTGGCCGGCCTGACCCCGGCGATTATTGACGTCGAGGTGTTTGCCATGAAGCGCGCGCTGGCGCTTCTGCGGTCTCAAATGCCTGTGGCGGCGCCGGAGACCATCGCGATGGTCGACATTGGAGCGAGCATGACCACCCTGTCAGTCTTTGCGGGTGGCGAGAGTGTCTACACCCGGGAGCAACTGTTCGGTGGCAAGCAGCTCACTGACGAAATCATGAATCGTTACGACCTCTCCTTTGAAGAGGCGGGTCGCGCCAAAAAGCAGGGTGGCTTGCCTGATGATTACGAGCGCGAAGTGCTGGAGCCTTTTCGTGAGGCGGTGGTCCAGCAGGTCAGCCGCTCGTTACAGTTTTTCTTTTCATCGAGCGACTACACCAAACTCGATTGCGTCGTCTTGTGTGGCGGCGTTGCAGCCATTGACGGGCTAGCCGAAATCATTGGGGAGCGTCTGAGCACGCCGACAATCGTGGCCAATCCCTTTGCAGATATGTCGGTCGGTTCTCGGGTAAATGCCCAGGCGCTGGCCAAAGACGCTCCCGCCATGATGGTGGCCTGTGGCCTCGCCATGCGGAGTGTCCGCTGATGGCTAACATTAATCTGTTGCCCTGGCGCGAAGCGCGGAGACAGGAACGCAAAAAGCAGTTCTTGATTGGTTTGGGCGCGACGCTAGCGGGTGCTGCGTTGTCGGTGCTGTTATGGGATCTCGCGGTGAACAGCCAGATCGATTCTCAGCAGTCGCGCAACCAATACCTGCGTACCCAGATCGCACTGCTCGATCAGGAGGTCGCGGAGATCCGGGATCTGCAGCGTAAGCGCAACCAATTGATTGAACGCATGAGGGTCATTCAGGCGCTTCAAGGCAATCGCCCCGTGATTGTCAGGCTGCTGGATCAGCTGGTCAGAACAGTGCCCGACGGGGTCTTCTACACCTCACTGCAAACCAAAGAGAATATGGTGTCCCTAGAGGGTGTCGCCGAGTCCAATAACCGCGTGTCGAGCTTGATGCGTAGGCTCGATGCGTCGGACTGGCTAGAGAACCCGAACCTCGATGCGGTGCAAGCCGCCCCTGAATATGGCGAGCAGGCCACCACCTTTAAATTGACAGTGAATCTGCAGTTGCCCCAGAACGAGGAGGGGCTGTCGCTATGAACTTCTCCGAGCAAATCAAGGCGCTGAACGAGCTCGATCTTGCTGATCTGGACATGGAGAATATCGGCAGCTGGCCGCTGGTACTCAAAGGCATCGTACTCACTTTGCTCTATGTGGTGATATTGGTCGCCGGCTTTTACTTGCATGTGAACGATCTGAACATTCAGTTGAGGGGTGTAGAGCAAGAAGAGCAGACGCTGCGGCAGGATTTTGACAAGAAGGCCTTTGAGGCCGCAAACCTCGAGGCTTACAAGGCCCAGCTGGTGGAGATGGAGCAGCGCTTCGGTGCGCTGGTGGCGCAGTTACCCTCCGAGACCGAGGTGCCGGGCTTACTGGAGGACATCACGGACAAGGGCGAACTGAACGGCCTGAGCATTCAGCGGATTGATTTATTGGATGAGCAAGCGCAAACCTTTTATGTCGAGCTGCCCATTGCCATTGAAGCAGTGGGTTCCTATCACGACCTGGGTGCCTTTATATCCGGCATGGCGGGTTTGCCCCGTATCGTGACACTGCACGACTTTGATATTGCCATCGACAATGATGCAGCGCCGATGCTGAAGATGAGCATTTTGGCCAAGACCTATCGCTACCGGGAGGAAGACGATGGGCTTTAAGAATAGGAGAGCAGTGCGACGCTCACTGAGCCTGCTGGTGCTGTTGCCATGGCTGGCATCTTGTGGAGACAGCGGCTTCAGCGACCTTGACGCCTTCATGGCTGAAAAGCGCGCTCGCCCGGGTGGTGTGATTGAGCCAATCCCGACATTTAAAGCCTATGAGGCCTTTGCCTATGCGGCCACCACGTTGCGTAGCCCGTTTGATCGCCCAGTCGATATCAGGCAGTTGGCGGCACTGTCGTCTCGCGCCGCCCTGCGCCCGGACAACAATCGGCCAAAGGAATACCTGGAGCGTTTCACATTGGATTCACTGTTGATGGTGGGCTCGCTGGAGCGTGCTGGTGAGGATTGGACATTGATCAGGGACCCGGACGGCGGCATTCACCGCGTACAAGTCGGCAATTTCCTGGGGCGGGATCACGGCAGGATCGCAGAGATGGGCGACACGTTTGTCGCCGTAATCGAAATTGTCCCGGACGGAACCGAGGACGGTTGGGTGGAGCGACCCAGAACCATTGAGCTCTCAGGGATGTGAGCGAGGGAGACTAAGGCATGATGAGAGCGAACCCCAACAAGCGCATTGGCGCTGTGCCAGGCGGCTGGATCAGTCTGCTGGTAGCCTGTTTCTGGAGCGTTGCGACAGCAGCGGTACCCGTGGTTATCGAGGATATCGCCTTCACGGCTCAGCCCGGCGCGCAGCTGGAGGTGCGGCTGACCTTCAGCGAGCCACCCTCGGCAGATATTGAGAGCTACTCGATCGAAGAGCCGGCGCGGATCGTGCTCGATTTCCCGGATACCCGGAGCGGTCTGGAGCAGAAGCGCTTCAGTCTGTCGCAGGCCAATGCGACCAGTGTCATGGTGCTGGAGTCGGGTGATCGGACCCGTATGATCGTCAATCTTGTGGATCTGGTGCCATTCGAAAGCTCGGTATCGGGGCGTCAATTAGCCCTGATGATCGGTCAGGATGGCGGGCAAGCCGCGGCGTCCTCTGCGGCTGCCGACATTTTGCGAAACGACGCCAACCGCGTTGAGCGTGTGGTATCGGAAATCACCGATCTCGCATTCCAGCGCTCGCCAGAGGGCGAAGGACTGTTGATTCTAAGCCTGACTAACCCCTCGGTTGATACCAGTATCTTCAGTGAAGGTGGCGACATCACGCTGCAGTTTCTCAACACCAATATTCGTGAGGCGCTGATTCGGCGCTTCGATGTCACCGATTTCGCCACCCCGGTTCAGGGCATTGAAGTCAGCACCACCGAGCGTGGCACCAAGCTCAAGCTGCGGGCCGATGGTTTGTATGACTATCTCGCTTACCAGACTGGCGATGAATACATCCTTGCCGTTACAGCATTGAATGAGGAGGAGAAGCGCGAGCGGTTGAATGAGTTTGACTATGTCGGTGATCGCATCTCGCTGAATTTTCAGAGTATCGAAGTGCGCGCAGTGCTGCAGCTGATCGCTGACTTTACCGAACTGAATTTGGTGGCATCGGACTCCGTGACCGGAAGCATCACGCTTCGCTTACAAAACGTGCCCTGGGATCAGGCGCTGGATCTGGTGTTGAAAACCCGTGGGCTCGACAGCCGGCAGATTGGCAACGTGTTGATGGTCGCACCGGCTCAGGAAATTGCTGAGCGCGAGCGCCAGGAGATCGAGGCCAATAAGCAGCTGGCGGAGCTAGCGCCGCTGCAGTCTGAGTTCATTCGGATTCGCTATGCCAAAGCCATCGATGTGGTGGGGCTTTTTGAAGCCGGTTCCGAGGAGGGCGGCTCACTGATTTCTGAGCGCGGCTCGGTAGTGGTTGACGAGCGCACGAACTCGATCGTGGTGACCGACACCGCCGCCAAGTTGGCGGAGATCAGGGATCTGATTGAGAAGGTCGATATCCCGATCAGACAGGTCATGATCGAGGCGCGAATTGTGATTGCCTCCTCCAATATCGATGAGCAACTGGGTATTCGCTGGGGAGGTGGGTACCTCAACGTTAGCGGCGACAAGTTCACGTCCATCGCTGGTGATTCGGCGAGCGCGACCAACCTCAATAGCCAGCTGATTGGTGGCGGTCAGGTCGACATGCCCTCAGCCCCGTTTGTCGATCTGGGTGTGGCCGAGGCCACCTCCGGTTTCGCCGTGGGCTTTACGTCGACGGATCTCTTTTTGACAGCTGAGCTGTCGGCCCTTGAGGCCTCCGGGGAGGGTGAAGTGGTATCACAGCCCAAGGTCATTACCGGAGACAAGCAGAAGGCGAGTATTAAGTCGGGTACAGAAATCCCCTATCAGGAGGGTGCCGCCTCCGGTGCGACTACCACGGCTTTTAAAGAGGCGGTGCTGAAGCTCGATGTCACCCCCAACATCACCCCCGACGACCGCATTTTGTTGGATTTAGTGGTGAATCAGGACTCGGTGGGCGATTTGGTGCCCAGCGGTAATGGTGGCCTGATCCCCACCATCGATACCACCGAGCTAATGACTCAAGTGCTGGTGGGCAATGGCGAGACAGTTGTGCTGGGTGGGGTATTTAAAAACGAAGAATTGGTGAAGGTCGAGAAGGTGCCTCTCCTTGGAGACATTCCCTATCTTGGGAATCTGTTCAAGAGCACTGCCAACTCCCAGCAGAAAACCGAGACACTCATTTTTATTACGCCTAGAATCCTCTCTGAAGCGCTGGTGAACTGACGGACTGAGCCATGAGTGACGACGCCGAGGGTCTTCGGATTTTTCTGGTTGGGCCTATGGGCTCGGGCAAGTCGACGGTTGGCAGGCATCTGTCAGATATACTGGATTGCACCTTCATCGACTCTGATGCCGAAATCGAATCCCGCGCAGGCGCCGATATCCCTTGGATCTTTGATGTCGAAGGCGAGGAGGGGTTTCGCCGACGCGAGACGACGGTGCTCAAGGATCTCGTAGAGCATCCGGGAGCGGTGATTGCCACCGGCGGCGGTGTGATACTGGCGGCGGAAAACCGGGAAATGATGGCGCGCGCAGGCGTGGTCGTCTTTCTTAACGTGTCTGTGGCGCAACAGCTGAAAAGGACTGGATCCGGCGAGGGACGGCCACTGCTTCAGCAGGGAGACCGCGAGGAGACCCTGAAACAGCTGATGGCGGAACGCGAGCCGCTTTACAGGGCGCTGGCAGATGTCATCATCTCGGCTGGTGGCGGCAATGCGCGCAAAGTAGCCCGGCAGATTGAGGCGGTATTGGGTGAGCGCGGCTTGATACCCCGTCACGATGGTGAATAACTGACCCGGAATCCCATTTCCATGCCAGAGCTGCTGCACACACTTCATGTTGATCTCGCCTCGGTTGCGGCGGACCGTAGCTATCCGATCCAAATTGGTCGCGGGCTGATTACAGATGCATCGATCTGGCAGCCGTTGGTCGAGGGGAGAGGCGTGATCCTGGTGACCGATGATCAGGTGGGCCCGCTTTATGGTGAGGCCGTCAAAGCGGCGCTCGCCGGCGCAGGCCAGCTGACTGAGGTGGTGTTGCCGGCGGGCGAGTCTCATAAAGATATGACGTTTATCCAGCAGATACTCGATGCGGCATTGGCAGAGAGGCATGAGCGAGGCAGCCTGTTTGTCGCCCTCGGGGGCGGAGTGGTGGGTGACATGACGGGCTTTGCAGCAGCCTGCTTTTTGCGCGGCGCGGATTTTGTGCAGGTGCCGACTACGCTATTGGCCCAGGTGGATTCCTCCGTGGGTGGTAAGACGGGCGTGAACCACGCGATGGGTAAAAATCTCATCGGCGCCTTTCATCAACCGCAGCAAGTGGTGATCGATCTCGACACGCTCGCTACCTTGCCCGCCAGAGAATATGCGGCAGGGCTGGCCGAGATCATTAAGTATGGTCTCATCCGCGATGCCGAATTTTTTGCCTGGCTCATTGATAACGCCGAGGCACTGAAGAGCCGGGATGCGGCGGCGCTGGCGTTTGCGATCGAGCGCAGCTGCGCGATCAAGGCAGCCGTCGTGGCAGCCGATGAGCGCGAGGGTGGCGTGCGGGCGCATCTGAATTTTGGACACACGTTCGGTCACGCCATCGAGCGGATTCAGGGCTATGGTGACTGGCTCCACGGTGAGGCGGTGGCCGCAGGTATGGTCCTGGCCAGCCGACTGTCAGTGCTTCGCGGCACGCTTGATCCACAAGTGGTTGACCGACTGACGGCGTTCAATCAGTCGGTAGGTTTGCCGGTCTCTCTCCCGGCGGATGTCACAGCTCAGGCGATGTTGGATGCCATGGGCAGTGACAAAAAAGTGAGTGGCGGAAAAGTTCGCTATATTGTGCTCTCTCAATTGGGGGAGGCAGTGGTGGCTGAAAACGTCACGGATGACGACATTGCCCGCGTGATCGACGCCTGATCGGCGAAGTTTGCGCTAATTGAGCGCTCCTTTTCGGGCGTGTACACTACGCCCCCTTTTGTTCTTGCTCCGAAAGGAGCAGTTTCGCCGGTGTTGTGCGCCGGTTCAGAAGCGAAACGATTTATGAATCATGTTGTAGCAGCGGGCGATGCCGGTAAACGGTCGGCACCTTCTCGCGGACTCTACCGTCCCGAAGAATTCCGGGACAACTGTGGCTTTGGTCTGATCGCCCATATTGAGGGCGAGGCCAGCCATCGCCTGTTACAAACAGCGATTGAATCGCTGACCTGTATGACCCATCGCGGTGGCATTGCCGCCGATGGCCGCACGGGGGATGGCTGCGGTCTATTGCTGCAGATGCCTGACGCCTTCATGCGCGCCGAGGCCAAAGCTGTGCTCAACGTCGATCTTGGAGAGCACTACGTGGTCGGCATGCTCTTCTTGAGTCGTGATGAGTCGTTACAGCAGACATCCCGTGAGGCCATGGAGGCCGCGCTGACTGCCGAGGGGCTGCCGGTATTTGGCTGGCGGGAAGTCCCTATCGATGAAAGCGTATGCGGCGATATCGCGCTGGATCAATTGCCGCGGATCGAGCAGGTGTTCATCGATGCCAGCAGCGTCGATCACGAGCACTGCGTGGGCAAGCTATTCACCGCGCGCCGACGCGCGGAGATGGCGCTGGAAAGCGACCCGGATTTCTACATCTGCAGTCTGTCTGACCGGGTGGTTTCCTATAAAGGCTTGGTCATGCCTGCTGATCTGGCGCGGTTTTACCCCGACCTGAATAACCCCTCGCTGGAGACTGCGATTTGCGTGTTCCACCAGCGCTTCTCCACTAACACTTTGCCGCGT
Organism: Luminiphilus sp.; assembly: GCA_024638905.1. Classification (GTDB taxonomy): domain Bacteria; phylum Pseudomonadota; class Gammaproteobacteria; order Pseudomonadales; family Halieaceae; genus Luminiphilus. The sequence goes on along the minus strand of JAHEJH010000174.1, from coordinate 332 downwards.
TGGCCGCTGGCGCAACCCTTCCGCATGCTGGCCCACAACGGCGAAATCAATACCATCGAAGGTAACCGCAGTTGGTCGAGGGCGCGAAGCGCCAAATTCGATTCGCCGCTATTGCCTGATCTGCAGGCTTTGGTGCCATTGGTGAATACCGAGGGCTCGGACTCCTCAAGCCTCGATAACATGCTTGAGCTCCTGACCACCGGCGGCGTCGAATTGCCGCGTGCGCTGCGCATGCTGATTCCGCCTGCCTGGCAAAACATCGAGGGTATCGACCCCGACCTGAAGGCCTTCTACCAATACAACGCTATGCATATGGAGCCCTGGGACGGTCC
>JAHEJH010000332.1 GCA_024638905.1 Luminiphilus sp. | reverse complement strand
CCCGAGTCCTTTTTACCCAAAGAACTGGTTGAGGATATCTCTCGGGAAGGCATCAACCCGGGTCGTCGCTCTCTGATGCAGGGCGCTTTCGCGGCCGCCGCCGCGTCCATGATGGCGCCGACGCTGTTGTCGGATGACGACCCGGACATTGTGAACCTGCCCAGCTGGACGCGCAGTTTGGGCAAGCCGGTTGTGGCCAACCCCTACGGACAGCCCTCCCCATACGAGGCCAACATCGTACGGCGTCAGAGCCCGGGGCTCACCCGCACCGATCAGTCCAGCGTGTCGTTTACGCCCTTACAGAATTTGTTTGGCATGATCACCCCGAGCGGTCTGCACTTCGAGCGCCATCATCAAGGTTGGGTCGACATCGATCCGCGACGACACAGATTGATGATCAACGGCCTGGTAGAGACGCCGCTGGTATTCACCATGGAAGAACTGCTTCGCATGCCCAGCGTGTCGCGCATCCACTTCCTCGAGTGTGGCGCTAACACGGGACTCGAGTGGGGTAACGTGGCGGTGCCAACCGTGCAATACAGCCACGGAATGTTGTCAGCCTCCGAATTCACCGGTGTCCCGGTTTCCTTATTGCTGGAGCGCGCGGGTTTTGATCGTAAACGCGCCACCGTCCTGCTGGCCGAAGGTGCTGACGGCTCCAGCATGACGCGCACCATCAATTTGGAGAACGCATTAGACGATGCGCTGGTGGCGTATGGTCAAAATGGCGAGATGTTGCGCCCTGAAAACGGATATCCGCTGCGCCTTGTGGTGCCTGGTGTGCAGGGCGTCTCATGGGTCAAGTGGCTGCGTCGACTCGAAGTGGGTAATACGCCCTGGGCCACAAAAGACGAAGTAGCGCACTATGTTGATTTAATGCCCGATGGTACCCACCGACAGTACACCTCTATTCAGGAGGCGAAGTCGGTGATCACGGCGCCCTCGGGTGGGCAAAAGTTATTGACGCAGGGCTACTACGACATTACTGGCTTAGCCTGGAGTGGCCGCGGCACGGTGGAGCGGGTCGAGGTATCTGTCGACGGGGGACGCAATTGGCGGATCGCTCGGCTCGAGGGCCCGCTCTTGCCCAAGGCCCTGACCCGTTTTCACTGTGACTGGGTCTGGCAGGGCAACGAGGCGATGTTGCAGTCCCGATGTTATTCGTACCATCGTCGACGATGGCGATGCCCGAGGGAGTCGCCGCTTTGGGTAGACCAGCGACTGACAATGAGGTGGTTGCCTGGGATATAGATGTGCGTCCCGATTTCGCTGGATTGCCGCCCGGCAGCGGTGATGTCTGGACGGGAGAGGAGGTCTGGTTGGCGCAGTGCGCCTCTTGCCATGGTGATTTCGGCGATTCCAATGAGGTTTTTGCACCGCTGGTGCTGGGTAATATTACTGAGGAGGACATCGCTACCGGCCGGGTGGCCTCACTCAACGACCCCGCTGTGACCCGGACCACCTTGATGAAGGTGCCGACCTTGTCGACTCTCTGGGACTATATCTATCGCGCTATGCCATGGAACGCGCCCAAATCTCTGACGCCCGATGAGGTCTACGCGGTAGTCGCTTATATCTTAAATCTGGGCTACGTGGTCGACGAAGACTTTACGCTCTCAGACACCAACATGGCGGAGACTCAGGCGCGGATGCCCAACCGAAATGGCATGAGCCAAGACCATGGTCTATGGTCGGTATCGGGTCTGCCGGATGTGAGTGGCTCGTCCTGCACCGCTGACTGCGACGTAGCAATGAGTGTGACGTCATTCCTACCTGCCTACGCAATGAATGCTCACGGGAATCTCGCCGAGCAGGTGCGCAGCTGGGGGCCTTTTCCCGGTCTATGGACTGAGATGGGGCCTGAGCCGATTGCATCGGCCAGTGCGGTTGCCGAGGTGCCGACGGCGCCCGATGCCGCGCTCAGAGCAGGTGGCTGCGCCGGTTGTCATCAAATGGCCGATCAGCTCATCGGGCCTGGTTTTGATGCCATCCGAGCGAAGTACGCCGGGCAGGAGCACGCTGCCTATTTG
>JAHEJH010000169.1 GCA_024638905.1 Luminiphilus sp. | reverse complement strand
TTGCCAGTCGTTCCTGATGAATACAGCATCGGCGCACCGAGAAACTCATCCTCGATAGGCGTTTCAGGCAAACTTCCCAGCTGTTCGTCCAGGCGCTCAAAACCCGCGATGTCACCGCCAACAGAGAGGCAACGGCTCAACCCGCTCGACGCAGAGGCCGCCTCGAGGGCCACATCAGCGAGGCTCGCCGACGCGATGAAGAGCTTCGCCTTGCAATTGGTAATGATGTACGCCGTCTCATCCTGCTTCAGATGCGTGCTGATCGGCGTAAAGATAATCCCCGCGCGCAAAGCCCCCTGCGCAACCTGCAAAAACTCCCGGCAGTTCTTCATCATGATGGCGATGTGATCGCCGCGGTTCACGCCAGACGCGCGCAGCAGGTGGGCAACCTGGTTCGATCGGCGATCCAACTCTGCGTAGGTCACAACCTCACCGGAGTTGGCCATAATGTATGCCGGCCGATCGGGGGTTTCAGCGGCGAAGGCAGAAAAATGCGGCATGGCGTCTCTCTCTTTTGGGCGTATTATTCGTAGGCACTATACAAGTTCGAGACCAAGATGGTAGCGGTAGCAGAGCGCATGGCGGGGCATGAAATTCGGGCCCGATGCAGGACAGCAGACTTCACGCAGCAGACTTCCGGTCTGGCACCGGGCTACGTCCAATGCAATATCGTGATACTCCCAGCCGACGACGCAGCGCATTTTGAGTCGTTCTGTTCACTGAATCCCAAGCCCTGCCCTCTGCTAGCTGTCAGCAATCGGCCCGGAGATGTTTCGCTCCCCAAACTGGGTGTCGATATCGATATCCGGACCGACGTGCCACAGTATCGCGTCTGGCATGAAGGCGCGCTGACTGGGCAACCACACGATATCGTCGAGCTCTGGCAGGATGATTGGGTGGCTTTTGCCTTGGGATGCTCGTTTTCCTTCGAGGAAGCGTTGATCGCCGCGGGCATCGAGATCAGAAATATCAGTGAAGGGGTCAACGTCCCGATGTATCGCACCAATATCGACTGCAAGAGCGCCGGACCGTTTGGCGGCAAAATGGTGGTGAGTATGAGGCCAATGCCCGCCGCAGATGCGATCAAAGCGATCCAGATCTGCGCCAGGTATCCCTCTGTCCACGGTGCGCCTATCCATCTGGGTGATCCGCATGCCATCGGCATTGCTGATCTGGCACAGCCCGACTTTGGTGAGCCCGTTACGATGCGAAACGATGACGTACCCCTATTCTGGGCCTGCGGGGTGACGCCGCAAGTGGCGCTAGAATCAGCCCGCTTACCGATCGCGGTGACCCATGAGCCGGGGCACATGCTGGTCACTGATTTGAAAAATGCAGAGTTGGCCAGCTAGCCATGACAAGAGAACTGACACTCAACTGTGACATGGGCGAGGGTTTTGGGCCCTGGGAAATGGGGGACGACAAAGCCATCATGCCGCTCATCGATGCCGCCAACATTGCCTGCGGCGGGCATGCCGGCGACCCCAGTACGATGCGACGTTGCGTGGAGCTGGCGAAACGCCACAAAACGGAGATAGGGGCTCACGTCTCCTACCCGGACAAGCAGGGCTTTGGTCGGCGGGCCATGGATCTGCGCGGTCAGGAACTCGTCGATCTCATGCTCTATCAAATCGGCGCACTCGATGGTATCGCCAGAGCTTATGGGTCCCGGGTGACCTTCGTGAAGCCGCACGGCGCGCTCTATCACACGATGCTGGCCGACCCGGGAATCATGAATGACATTATGAGGGCCGTATCCTACTGGCACTCGGACCTCGATTTGGTGGTGCTTGCGACGCCGAGAGATCGTAAAACACTCCAACTCGCCGTAGAGCATGGCCTGACACTGCGTTACGAAGCCTTTGCCGATAGGGGTTACACCAGCCGAGGCTTGCTGCTGGGACGCGATAAGCCCGGTGCACTGTTGAGCCCCGCCGAGGCGGCAAAGCAAGCTGTCGCGATCTCCCAGAACAAGCTGAGGACGGCGCGGGGCAAAAGAATCCCCGTCAACGCCGATACATTGTGCGTGCACAGTGATACCCCCGGTGCGATCAAGATGATTCGGGCAATACGTCAGGCATTGGACAGCAACTGAATGGACTTTGAGCTGGGCCCGGCGGGTGAAGCGGCAATGCGCCTTGTTTTCACCGGGCCCCCGCAGCCTGCGCTCACCAGGGCGCTCCTCAAGATAGAAGCCCAGGCCAACCAGCGTTTTGGCTCGACGTTGACGGATAGCGTCATCGGCTACACCACCGTCACCCTTTTTTTCTCGGCCTCGGCTCTGGAAAGAGACCGCACCGAGGCATGGCTAAGAGAGCAAGCCGAGGCCATCGCTTTGACGGACGACTCTGACCCTGAGCATTCAGCGGCCGACGTCGTACTGCCCGTTCTTTACCACCCCAGCGTTGCGCCTGACCTCGAGTGGCTCGCCGATGACCGAAGCCTAAGCATCGACGACGTAATCGCCCTGCACAGTGATGCCACCTATTTCGCTTACGCCACCGGATTTGCGCCGGGATTTTGCTACCTCGGCACCCTGCCCACGGCGCTCCGAACCCCGAGACTCGACACACCCCGAGCGAAAGTTCCCGCTGGGGCGGTCGCCATTGCGGATGCGCAGACCGCGGTCTATCCCTGCGAATCCCCCGGGGGATGGCGACTTATCGGCGCCTGCCCTGAGCCACTCTTTAACCTGGGCAATACGCCGCCCTCTCGACTCAACGTCGGCGCCACCGTTCGCTTCGAACCCATCAACGAGGCGGATTTCCGCGCGCTGGGGGGTCTGATCGCGTGAACGGCCTGCAAATCCATAAAGCCGGCATCGCCAGCAGCGTGCAGGATAGCGGGCGAGTCGGGACCTTGAGCATTGGCATTCCGCCCTCAGGCGCTATGGACCGACCCGCACTGATGAGTGGTCAGCATCAACTCGGTCACCAGCATGACGAAGCAGCAATTGAAATGGCTTACGCGGACTTCGCTGCAACATTGACCGAGGCCCATGACGTGGTGGTAACCGGCGCGCCAGTACAACTCCGCATCAATCAACAAGCCTGTAGATCAGAGGGCGTGCACCACATCGAGGCCGGCCAGACATTAGAGGTCAAAGCTACCCACGAAGGAATTTATAGTTATCTGCATCTATCCGGCGGCATCATGACGACACCGCAACTCGACAGCCGCAGCACCTCCCCGCGGGAGGGCATTGGGGGTCTGGATGGCGACTTTCTAAAAGACGGTGACATCGTCCCGCTTGGCGCGCCCGATAAAGCAGTAGGCGCGTCAGATCCTCAACTGACCATCAAAAACCCGACAACAGTGTTGGAGCTTCGATTCGTAGCCGGCTTTCAGTTCGACGATTTCGCTGATGAAGCCATCAGAAGCCTGCTTGCAAAAGAATTTACTGTCACGGCCAAGGCTAACCGAATGGGCGTAACGCTCAACGGCGAACGTCTGCACTCAGGTATCGCCGCGCTGTACTCGGAGGCAACCTGTTATGGCGCGATTCAGGTGCCCCCCGACGGCAACCCCATCATCCTGCTAAACGACCGGCAAACGGTCGGAGGCTATCCTAAGCCGGGAGCCGTGATCAGCAGTGATTGCCTGCGGCTCGCTCAATCGCGACCCGGGCAGCGGGTACGCTTTGCCGTGTGCAGTCCTGAAGAGGCAGACCGCATCGGTTGGCTGGAGCAGCACTACCTGGAGACACGTTTGCGTGACAGGCACTGACGCACCAGCCCTCTCCAACCGCATTGAGGCGATGCTGGTCGCCCGCAATCATCGGGGTATGGCAGATGTGCGCGAGCAGCTGGCGTCGGGCTATCTGCTGCGCGCCGCGCAACTGATCAGCGCGCGCTCCGGTCGGGTCTACATCCTGACAGGTTTTCCGGTGGGAGATTCTTTTGAAACCGATGGACCGGCCGGGGCCATGGCGCTTTACCGCCTATGCCAGCACCTCGGCAGTGACCCCGTCATCCTCTCCGACGCGCAGGTCGTGGAAGCGCTCCGCAACGATTTCAACTGCCTGTCATTGCCAAATTCGAGAGACGACGATGCCAGCGCTGCAGCCACGGCAGACATGCTTTACGGGTCATACCCCCCGGAGCTTTTCATCAGCATAGAACGACCAGGCCACGCCGCGGACGGGCGCTGTTACAACATGGCCGGCCACGACATTACTGCGCGATGCGGCGGCGCTGAGCCCTACCTTGTCAAGGCCAACTGCCCTACCATTGCCATTGGGGACGGCGGCAACGAATTGGGGATGGGAAACGTGTTAGACAGCCTGTCGAAGCTGAATATTCAACCTGCTGTAAGCACCTGTGACGAATTGGTGGTAGCGGACGTTTCCAACTGGGCGGCCTATACGCTTTGCGCGGTCACTCGCTGGTTGACAGACCCGGAAGCCAGCACTGAGCATCACATTCAGGAAGATCTGGAATATCTGGTGGCTCGCGGCGCGATTGATGGCGTGACAGGTGACGCGACGCCCACCGAAGACGGCTTTCCCGCCGAAGAGGGTAAGCGTCTTATGCAGGCGGTTCACAACGTGCTGACCTCAGGAGTACGGGCATGACCATCGCCTACCTCAACGGAGACTATGCACCCCTCGCCGACGTTCGCATCTCACCGATGGATCGCGGGTTTTTGTTCGGCGACGGCGTCTACGAGGTCATTCCCTGCTACGACGGCAACATGGTGGCCATGCAATATCACCTCGAACGCCTCCACCAGTCGTTGCAGGGTATCGCCTTGTCGCAGCCGGAGTCTGACGCACAGTTGACCAGCATCCTCAGCGAAGTCGTTGCACGGAACGGCGCCGGCAATCTGGGGATATATCTGCAAATAACCCGCGGGGTGGTAGCAAAGCGTGAGCACGCCTTTCCCGAGCATCCGCTCCCGACGATCTTCGCTTATGCCTTCGACATCAGCCCACCCTCCGACGGATCTCCCGAGACAGCCTCGTGCTTTCGCGCCGTGACCCGACAAGACCAACGTTGGGGACGCTGCCATATCAAATCGACCGCCCTGCTTGGCAACGTTCTGCATATGATGGAGGCTGTTGAAGAGGACGCGGAGGAAGTACTGCTATTCAACGATCAGGATGAGCTTACCGAAGCCGCGGCCTGCAATGTGTTTGTTGTATGCGGCGACAAGATCCTGACCCCCGAACTCGATCATCAAAAACTACCGGGAGTCACTCGACGCCAGTGCCTTGAACTGCTCGAGACACACACAGACTGGACAGTCGAGATCCGCCCAGTGAGCCGCGACGAGGTCCTCAGTGCGTCGGAAATTTGGCTGAGCTCCTCTACCAAGGAGCTGGCTCCTGTCGTCTCTGTGGATGGCAAGCCAGTCAATGAAGGGCGTCCGGGGGCCCGCTGGTCGGCTGCACAAAAACTCTTTCAGCAACACCGTTTCAGCAGCCCCTGATGTCACGCACAACGACGGTTCACATCGACCTCGCCGCCATCAGTGAGAACATTCACACCCTTCGGGCGCCACTGGCGGCGCATCGCTTCATGGCCGTGGTGAAAGCCGACGCATACGGCCATGGCGCTGTCCGGGTCGCGCAACATATTGAGCCCATGGTAGATGCCCTCGCGGTCGCGTTTACTGAAGAGGCCGTTGCGCTCCGCGAGGCGGGGGTCAGTGCCCCGATACTGATTCTAGAGGGGCCCCACACTGCCAGCGACCTTGCTTTGGCCGGCAAACTCGACTTTTGGCCAGTCATTCACTCCGACGAGCAACTCGAGTGGTGCAAAACGCTGGGAGCAGAACTTTCTCAGGCATGGATCAAGCTCGATACCGGCATGCATCGGCTAGGCTTTGCCGTCGAGCGGTACGCTGACATTTACGACGCCCTGCTCTCGTATGGCATTGGTGAGGTCACGGCGATGTCCCATCTAGCGTCGGCCGAGGAACCGGACGACGCACTCACCCGAGCACAACTCCGAACCTGGGATGAAACGGTCCCCGACCGGAGCAACACCAGTCTTCACAACTCAGCGGCCACGCAGCATGCATTGTCGGGGCCCAGCGGCTGGGTGCGCGTGGGTTACGCGCTGTATGGGGGACAAGTCAAAGGACTGCAGAACGCTGTGTCGCTTCGCCCTGCAATGAGACTCTCCAGCTCTATTATCGCTCTGCGTGACGTACGGACCGGCGAGTCAGTGGGTTATGGAGGTCGCTGGACTGCACAGCGAGACAGCGTGATCGCCACATTGCCCGTGGGATACGGCGACGGCTACCCCTGGGGAGCGGCTGACGGAACACCCGTCGGGATCAACGGCGAGATCGCTCCATTGGTGGGCCGAGTCTCCATGGATATGGTGACAGTGGATGTGACGGACTGCTCGAACGTCAGCTTGGGCGGACTAGCGATTCTTTGGGGTGATCAGCCGACGATCGATGACGTCGCGGCCCACAGCGGCACCATCGGCTATGAGCTGATGGCCCGCCTGACCCAGAGAACAACCCGCGTCTATCACACATGAGAGATGGCAGCCTTGGTAAAACCTGTGCAGGCCCGCAGTGCTCATCCATGAGGATTCAGCACTGTCATGAGTGACACCCAAGACACCCCCGACGCATTGCTCGCCGCCATTGATCTCGGGAGCAATTCGTTCCACCTGATGATCGCCAAGTCTGATTTCGGAGAGTTACGGCCGGTTCAGGCATTAGCCGAGAAAGTGCAGCTGGGTGAGACGTCCAGCACAGCGATGCTGACCCCCGGCGCGATAGACCGCGGGCTGGCCTGCCTCGAGCGATTCAAGCAGCTGATCGACAGCACCGCACCCACCAAACTTCGTATTGTTGGCACCAACGCGCTGCGACGCGCTAAAAATCGGCAGGACTTTATCGAACCCGCGGAGCAGATCCTCGGCGCACCGATCGATGTCATCTATGGCCGAGAGGAGGCCCGTCTCATTTATCTCGGCGTCGCCCACACGCTCTCCGACGATGAGGACACTCGATTGGTGGTGGATATCGGCGGCGGCAGCACAGAGTTCATTCTCGGTGAGCGATTCGAGCCGCTGCGCCTGGAGAGCCTGCAAATGGGCTGCGTCTCCTACGGTGAGGCGTTCTTTCCTGACGGCAAGATCACCAAAGAGCGTTTCGACGCGGCCTATCACCGGGCGCGCATCGAGGTCTCACATATTCGCCGCAACTACCACAGCGGATCCTGGAAAGAGGCAGTGGGGTCATCTGGCACACTGCGTGCCATTGAGACACTCATCACGACCGAGGGACATCGCAAGGAGGGCATTGATCGGGCAGCACTGGGCGAGCTAAAAAAACAGCTACTCACTTTCTCCCACATCGATGAGATCAACTTGGAAGGTCTCAGCGAGTCGCGTAAAAGTGTTGTCATCGCGGGTCTCGCGATCACGATGGGCATCTTTGACGGATTGCAGATTCCAATGATGCGCACCTCAACCGGCGCGCTTAGGGAGGGTGTGATCTACGATCTGATTGGTCGATTCAGCCACGAAGATGTGCGCACGCGGACCATTTCAGCTATGCAGCAACGCTACTCGGTAGATCAGACCATCGCCGATCTGGTGACGCATAGGGTCGCGCTGCTCGCTGAAGCGACGCGCGAAGCCTGGCAGTTGGAACCCAGCGATATCGAACTGCTTGAGTGGGCTGGCGCACTGCACGAGATCGGCGTGGCGGTGTCACAGAAGAATTACTCCCAACACTCCGCGTACCTGGTATTGAACACTGACCTACCTGGGTTTGCCGAGCAGGATCAGGCCATCATGGCGGCTTTGATCGCCGGTTTGAGGGGAAAAGTCCGCTCTGAGATGCTCGACCCTATCTCAAAACGAAAACGCCAAACGGTGGCCAGAATGATGGTGCTACTCCGCCTCGCGGTGATACTGAAGCACGTCGAGGCTCTGGAAGCCCTGCCCGATTTAAGCGTATCCGCGGAAGAAGAGACCTTAACGTTGGCCTTTCCGGAGCAATGGGGAATGGATCATCCGCTGACCATATGGGAAATTGAGCAAAGCACCCCAGCAATGGAGCGGCTGGGGGTATCGGTGGTGCTGAACGCCGGTTAAAGGCCGTCAGTCTTACAGGTCGTAACCACGCTCGTCGTGGAGAACAATATCAAGACCCGCCGTTTCATCTTCCTGATCCACCCGCACCGACACGATGGCATTCACGGCACGCAGCAAAACCCAGCTCACAATCGCGGTATACACAAAGGTCGCGGCGATACCGGTTAGCTGAATACCTAACTGACCGCCCATCGAGCTGACACCATCAGAGAAACCGTTACCGCTAAAGATCCCCAGAGCGGGTGAACAGAAAATACCGGCCATGAACAGTCCAAGCATGCCGCCGACTCCATGCACCGGGAAGACATCGAGGCTATCGTCGATATTCAGGCGATTCTTGAGTGTAATCGTCGCGAAATAACAGATGACGCCTGCCGAGAGGCCAATCACCACAGCACCCGCCGGCCCCACTGAACCCGAAGCCGGCGTGATCGTGCCGAGCCCGGCCACCATACCCGTCACAATACCTAGCACAGAGGGCTTCCCGTGACGAAGCCACTCCATGGTCATCCAGGCTAAGGAGCCGCATGCCGCAGAGAGATGGGTCACCAGCATCGCCATGGCGGCACTGCTGTCTGCTGCCACCGCCGACCCGGCATTAAAACCAAACCAGCCCACCCACAGCATTCCCGCACCGGTCACTGTCATAGTCAGATTATGCGGGGGCATGGCCGTTGAGCCGAATCCCCTTCTCCCACCCATTGACGTGGCCGCGATCAAGGCAGCGACGCCAGCCGTAATGTGGACCACCGAACCCCCGGCAAAGTCCTGAAGGCCCATATCGCCCAGCCAGCCCCCGCCCCAGACCCAGTGACAGATCGGCGCATACACCAAGACCAGCCAAAGAGAACTGAAAATCAGCATGGCCGAAAAACGCATGCGCTCTGCAAAGCCACCTACGATGAGGGCCGGAGTGATCACTGCGAAGGTCAACTGAAACATCACAAACAGCGTCTCAGGGATCGAGCCGCTCATGCTGTCCATCGTCACCTTCGCGAGAAACAGATTGCCCAAATCGCCGATCCAAGGACCCTGCTCGACTCCCGATGAGCCAAACGCGAGCGTGTAACCCACGACAAACCACAGGACAGACATCAGCGCCGTCAGCGCAAAACATTGCATGAGTACCGACAGCACGTTCTTTACTCTCACCAAACCCGCGTAGAAAAGGGATAGCCCCGGGATCGTCATGAACAGGACCAGCGCGGTCGAAGTCAGCATCCAGGCCGTATCAGCACCTGAAAAATCGTCTGCCAACGCAGGACTGCTGATCAGGAGAGGCAGGGTCAGAGCAATAAAGATTCGGCTGGCGTGTCCAGACATCGGTATTTTTCCTTGAGAGATACTTTGGGGTCTAAACCGCTGAGTGTGCCACACGTCGATGCTCAAGCCCACCGGCCTGCGCGCTGGACTCATTGAGAATCTCTGCACACAGGATTATTCTCCGCCCTCTCTCGCAGACTATGCTCCGCCACATGCACAAACTTCTTTGCCTGATCATCGCGCTGACCCCCGCTCTGAGCGTTCACGCTGAAACCGCCGCGGGCAGCCGCAATCTGATTCTGATCATAGGAGACGGCTTCGACGATCAGCATGTCACCATGGGCCGCAATTATCTGGTGGGCATGAGCGGCAAACTCGGACTCGATGCGATGCCGTATCGGGCATCGGTGCAGGTAGAAACGGTTTCCGAGCAGGGGCAACCACTGTACGTAGCCGATTCCGCCAATACTGCGACCTCTCTGGCGACCGGCGGCATCACGCAGATCGG
>JAHEJH010000327.1 GCA_024638905.1 Luminiphilus sp. | reverse complement strand
CCCATGTCTTCCACCGCACTTTCCGGGAAATGAATCACCCCGTCGTGGCTCCATACCGCACCCTCAAATAAATCCACCGCCACGCCGTGCTGCTGATCGAGCTGGTTAAAGTCAAGATGTCGCCGCATCAGTGCGAACCGCTCTGGTGAGGCCTCGAGCCCGATCAGCCGAATACGCTCTACCCCACGACTGCGGCAGACCACGCCTGCCATCGCGAGCCATGGGCCCCAGCCGGCGCCCGCCTCCACCGCGACAAAACGGCCGTCGGTGGCAAAGCGCTCTATGGCGTCCAGTAACGCCACGTACTCAATGCCCTCGGCGTGGAACCCATCATCCGGGATCGGGTGCCTAAGGCGCGCTAGGTTCAGTGTGTCAGGTGAGGCAAAAGGCACACAGTCATAGAGCGTCTTCACACCAAAGCCGTCAATATAATGGTCACGCTGAAGGCTCGCTGGCAAGGTAGCGTGCCTGTGGAGCATGTCGGCATCGGCAGGCTCGTACCCAGCATAAATTTGCAGTGGCGATGGCCCCTCCTCGACCCCGGGCGATACAGCCTCCTTAGAAGGGGACGGGGTAGGTGAAGAAAACAAAGTTCGCAAACGATTTAGCATGCCTGTTCAGTCCGGTCTGCGGAGGTGTGCGGCGCACCCTCCAGGTTTAATGAGTCAACTAACTGCGCGGCACTCTCTGCCCAGGTGTTCCACTTCATGTCATGGGACGAAGGCGCATGACCTTGCTCATTGAGTGCCAGCCATTGCAGCACGCCCTCGGCGAGCCCAGCGGATGCAGGGCCGCCAAAGTAGTATGCCGCCTCGCCCGCCACTTCTCTAAAGACGGGAATATCTCTCGCCATCATCGGCACACCATGGCGCGCTGCCTCAATAAGTGGCAAGCCAAAGCCCTCGCCCTCACTCGCGGCAATCAAGCAGCTCGCGCATTGATACAGATCCTCAAGGCACTCGTCGCTGGCTGCATCGAACCAGAAGAGATCCTCACCCAGCCGGTCATGTGACCGAAAGCGCGCCAGCGTCTCATCAACCATCCAGCCCGCCTTGCCAACCACCACCAAATTCAGCGCATGGCCCGCGGCCCAGAGCTGGTCAAACGCCTCGATCACCTCGGCGTGACCTTTTCTGGGCTCAATAGTCCCCACCATTAAAAAGGTGGGCGCGTCGTTATCGAGCGCAGCGCGCACTGCCTCATAACCTTCGGGCCAACCCCGGCTGGGGGCGCTGCCAGAGAGATCCGCGCCGAGGTGAAAGTGCCTGACGGCAGGCTGCGCATAAGGACCTTTCACGCCGGTCAGTGCGAGCCACCCCGAGACTTCATCGGCCACCGCCGCCGAGATACAGCATATGTCGTCTGCCACACTCGCCAGCGCGCGCAGCCATCGCTCGTATTTGGGCGACATCTCGGGTGGCCACCATTCCGGCCGGAGCAATGGCAGCATGTCGTACACCACAAAACACAGCCGCACGCCCCGTCGCGACAATGCCCGAAACACCGCTTCCGACAGGGGCGTGCTCTTGATATTAAAATCAAGGCTTAGATAGACGTCTCCCGCAGCAAAATCCACCAGCTCATCTGGCGCGGCCTGCCGGCCCATAAAGGTCTCTAAAAACCGATTGGCGTATCGGTAACGACCACCGCTGTCGAAGTAAACGGGTAGCGCCACAAAACCGGGGGGCGGCTCCGCCATCAGTGCAATCAACAAGCTCCTGACCACGCGCTGAATGCCCGTTCTGCTGTCGCGCTGCTGCAGCTCTGTCACATCGATCAAAAACTGCGGCGCGCGGCGGGGCGGCAAATTAACGGCCAGGCATTCGGCTAGTGGCTCAGTTAGTACTTGTCCAAAGTGTGGCGCCAGGCCAGCAAGCCGCTCGGCGATGCGCGCGGGCAAGGCGTGCTCAATCTGGGCGCGCTGCTCGGTGCGCGGCTTTTCAACGGCGAGCCCCTCAAGCGACGCCAGCGCGCGTGCGGCGGTGCGTTCCCATGAAAACTGCGCAGCTTGCTGTCGGCCAGACGCCAGTAGCCGCTCGCGATAAT
>JAHEJH010000326.1 GCA_024638905.1 Luminiphilus sp. | reverse complement strand
CTGGGAGCGGACATCAGCCTCTTTGCGGCGCGCGTCCAGCGCGCTAAACGCGGCCAGATCAAATTCAATGCCGCGCTTTTCGAGCGCCTGGGTGACGCTATCTGGGTCCTGTCGAAGGGTTTTGATGTCTAGCATGCTTGGGATCCCGCTCAGAGGGCCGCGAGTTTACCGCGAAAAGGGATCGTGCTGGTGTGCGAAAGTGCCCGCACGCTTACCCGAGCGTCCTGATCAAACCAACCCCTAGGCCGGCACCCACCACACAGCCCAGCACACTCAGCGCGACGTACCAAATGGCTGTTTGCCAAGCGCCCTGCTCAAAGAGCAACAATGTCTCCAAAGAGAATGCTGAAAAGGTGGTGAACCCGCCCAACACCCCGGTGATCAAAAAGGCTCCCCACAGCGGCGGCGCATCTACTCTTTCGAGTGCAGCCCAAATCAAACCAATCGCCACTGAACCGATGACATTGGCAACAAAGGTTTGCCAGGGAAAACCTGCCCCGGTTGAGAGCGCCACCGCTATGCCTGCCCTACCCATAGCCCCCACAGCACCTCCCAGCGCGACCGCTAGCCAATACATCGCTGTCATGCGCCTTTCCCCTGTTGCGCCTGCCGATTCATTGCGCGCAGCCGATCGAGCTTTTCCTTGATCGCACCCTCCAAGCCTCTGTCTGTGGGCTCGTAGAGCTGCACTGGTGCAACATCATCTGGAAAATACTGAGCACCCGGAGCAAAAGCGCCGGGCTCGTCGTGCGCGTATCGATATCCCTCACCGTACCCCTCGTCCTTTAATAAGGCTGTCGGCGCATTCCGCAGCGTCATGGGCACTTCCGCGGACCCCGACTCCTTCGCCAGCGCGGTCGCAGCATTGAACGCCGTGTAGACAGCATTACTTTTCGCCGCACAGGCGAGATAGACCACGGCCTCGGCGATGGCCAGCTCCCCTTCGGGACTACCCAGCCGCTCTTGTACCGCGGTGGCATCCAGCGCCAATTGCAGCGCTCGCGGATCGGCCAGACCAATGTCCTCTGATGCCATGCGGATGCAGCGACGTGCGATGTAGAGCGGATCGCAGCCGCCGTCCAGCATTCGCGCGTACCAATACAGCGAAGCATCCGGGTCTGAGCCTCTCACCGACTTGTGCAGGGCACTGATCTGCTCGTAGAAGACATCGCCACCCTTGTCGAAACGTCGTGTCCCCGTTGATCTCAATTCTGCCAGCAACGCCTCATCGAGAGCTGTCTCCGCAGCATTACCGTCGGCGAGATTAATCGCCAGCTCGATGAGGTTGAGAGCCTGTCGCACGTCACCGTCTGACAACGACGCCACGCCCTCACAAAATGCCTCACTGATCGCTATCTGCGGGTAACACCGCTCGATAGTGCGGCTCACCAACCCAGACATCACTGTCGCTGAAACCGATTTCAGACGATAGACCCGTAGCCGTGACAACAACGCCGTGTTGACCTCGAAGGACGGGTTTTCCGTCGTCGCGCCGATGAAGCAGATCGTTCCGTCCTCAATGTGGGGCAAAAAGGCGTCCTGCTGACTTTTATTGAACCGATGCACCTCATCGACGAAAAGCACTGTGCGACGGCCTCGAGCAGCCGCCTCCCGCGCCTGATCAATCGCCGACCGGATATCTTTCACTCCAGAAAAAACCGCTGACAATTGCAAGAACAGCGCATCGCTATACACCGACACCAATCGCGCAAGAGTGGTTTTGCCAACGCCTGGTGGACCCCAAAGAATGAATGAGTGCGGCGTGTTCGATTCGATAGCGCGGCGCAGCGGCTGGCCCGCACCCAACAAATGAGACTGCCCAACGACCTCGTCGAGTGACTGAGGACGCATCCTAGCCGCCAGTGGCTCGAGGTTCTCGGAGGCCGTTGCGAACAGATCGGACTCGACGCTCATGCTCCGCTCCGCCAATCAGAATGCTGTGGGAGGCGCGACAAAATCCGCAATCAGAGGCGGGCTCTCGACGTTCTCGCGAAGCTCGACTCGCAGCACTTGGCCTCCCTGATCTTCCGCATCCAGTCGCCACACAGTAT
>JAHEJH010000146.1 GCA_024638905.1 Luminiphilus sp. | reverse complement strand
ATCGGTGTGCTCAAGGATCAGGAGCAGTATCGGCGCGTGCAGGCTAAGGCAAGCGGCAAACCATCTGGCACCTACCACGGGCTCTACGCCAGTCACCCGCGCAACGACCTGCGACTGCAGACAGTGATCAGGGCCGCAAACGAGCTCGACATTGACGAGATGCCCGAGAACCCCGAGATCCCCGGCGAGTACCGCCGGCAGACCGAGGGGATGGTTTACGGAGCGAGTGCTGCTGCACAGGGAGAGCCAAACCGGTTCTATCACAACAAACTTAATTTCACCTTTGCCCACCCACCCGGCTGGACAGTGGCCCAGTCGAGCCGCGCAATTATTGCCACCTCCGCGGATGGCCGTCAGACCTTGGCCATTGGCTTGGCACGCATTGACCCAGACAAGGACACCGAGGCCGGTCTCCTTGCCAACGCACAGGGAGACGTCAGCGACTTCGAGGTGCTGGAGCAATATGGCCTGAAAGGCTCCACCGCGGTGGCCTCAAGCGGAGGGCAGTCTGTCCGGCTCGCAGTGATTGATCACAGTTACCGCTTCCTGTTCGAGGGCGAGGCGCCGGATCTTGGCGCGGCCGATGCGGATTTCCGAACCATTATCGACAGCTTCCGCCCCCTAACGGGCCGCGAGAAAGTCACAGGCACCAGCCACACGCTGCACTACATTCAGGTGCCCCGTGGGGCGACCTTCGCGTCACTGGCGAGCAGCGTGAAATTACCCGATGCCGAAAATCAGCTGCGGCTGATCAATGGCTACTACCCCAGCGGCGAGCCGCGCACCGGAGATTGGGTTAAAGTCATCCGCTGATCTCTCAAGCCAAGTGGACCTGACGCTATGGCCCGCGCTTTTCAATCGACCCATTGGACCTTCTTACGCCTGCGAACTGCGTTGGCTGCGGTCACTCTGCTAGCACTCGTAGCGCCTACACGCGCTGAACTGGTGGTCTATACCGCCCAATTGATCCGCACCATGGAACCAGCGCTGCCCACCGCCACAGCGGTCGCGGTGGAGGATGGATTGATCGTCGCGGTGGGCAGCGAAGACTCGCTTCAACCGCTTATTAAAGCCCTCAACGGCCGGGTCGATCGCCAATTTGCCAACGACATTCTGCTACCAGGATTCATTGATCCTCACGTGCACCCTGCCCTGCCCGCGGTGCTCACCCAGTTCCCGTTTCTGGCGCCCGATGACTGGTCGCTGCCCACCGGTGAATTCCCCGGCGAGACCACTCCCGAGGGGTATCGTAGCCGACTGACAGCCCTTGCCGCGCAGCACCGCGACCCCACCGTGCCCTTCATTACCTGGGGCTATCACCCCCTGTGGCACGGCGAGATCTGGCGGGAGGATCTGAACGAGATGTTTGGAGAACAGCCCGTGATGCTCTGGCATCGTTCCTTCCATGAGCTGATTGGCAACGACGCGGCTTGGTCCCTGCTCGGTGTGACCGAGGCCAATGCGCAGATGGACGAAGGCGCTGACTGGGCGCGGGGCCATTTTTACGAGAACGGCCTGAAGGCCGTCGTGCCCAAGCTTGGCTTCCTGTTTACGCCACAGCGCTTCGGTGGTGGCATGTTCAACTTTCTCGCCATGCTGCATCAGGCTGGTGTGACCACCGCCCTCGACATGGGCACCGGCATCTATGGCAACCCCGTCGGCGAGATCGCGGGCGTACGCGCCGCAGCCAGCGCCTACCCGGTGCCGGTGCGGCTCATTCTGACGCCGATCATCTTGGACTTCCTGACCCGCGGGAAAACCCCCGAGGAGGCGTTGGCGGAGATATTGGAATGGCAAGCCGGTAACGACGACCGCGTGATGGTGGGCAATCACTTCAAACTCATGATCGACGGTGCCATTTTCTCCGGGCTCGCCCAAATGGGCCCGCCCGGCTACCTCGACGGGCACGAGGGCGTTTGGATGGTGCCAGAGCCCGTGCTCCGCGCCTATGGAGAAATGTTTTGGCGCGCAGGATTTCAGCTCCACGCCCACGCCAACGGCGATGCAGCGGTGGATCGGTTTTTACAGCTGATCGAAGGACTGCAGCAAGACTTCCCGCGCCCGGATCATCGTTCCACCATTGAGCACCTGGCTTACAGCACCGAGCAGCAGAGCGCGCAACTGGCCAAGCTGGGCGCACAGGCGTCGGTGAATCCTTACTACCATTACATCCTCTCTGAGGCCTACTCCGGGGACTGGCTCGGGCCCGATCGCGCAGCGCAAATGACACGCCTCGGGTCGCTTGAGCGCAACGGCGTACCGCTAACGCTCCACTCGGATGCACCCATGGCGCCCCTGTCTCCACTCACCTTGGTATGGGCCGCGAGCGAGCGCGAGACCATCAGTGGCGCTGAGGGTCTGGAAACAGAGCGTCTCTCCAGGGCCTCCGCACTCAAAGCGGTGACCTCAGGCGCGGCAGCCGTGATGGGCCGTGAAAATGAAATCGGGTCAATCCGCGCGGGCAAACGCGCCGACTTTGTGGTGCTGGAGGCCGACCCCATGACCGTGCCGGGTGATGCGCTGCGGCACATCAAAGTGAAGGCGACGGTGTTTGGGGGGGATCCCTACCCCACCCCGTAATCAGCCGTACTGCTTGTCGGCCACAAAGGGGTTGCTGATGCGCTCCTGACCGAAGGTCGAGTCCGGGCCGTGGCCGGGGACAAAACGAATGTCGTCACCGATCGGAAAGAGCTTCTCGCGAATCGAGTGAATCAGCTGCTCGTGATTGCCCATGGGAAAATCGGTGCGGCCGATTGACCCGGCAAAGATCACGTCGCCTACCCACGCAAGCTGGGTCTCCCGGTGCAGGAACACCACATGCCCCGGAGTGTGACCCGGGCAATGAATGACCTCCAGCATCTGCTCGCCTACGGTGACCGTATCGCCATCCTCTAGCCAGCGATCCGGCGTAAAGGGCTCCGCTCTAGGAAAGCCGGCCATCTCACACCACTCGGGAAGCTTGTCGATCCAGAAGCTGTCACCCTGTTCAGGGCCTTCCATGGGCACCGTCAGTTTCTGACGCAGCACATCCGCCGCGGCGCAGTGATCCATGTGCCCATGGGTAAGCAGAATTTTCTCTACGGTGGCGTCCATTTTCGTGATAGCCGCCTCGATGCGTTCAATATCGCCGCCCGGGTCCACAATCGCCGCAAGGCCCGTCGCCTGACACTGGATGATTGAACAGTTCTGTTGGTACTGCGTGACAGGTACGACCTGCACTTTTACGCTCATGCGGCTGCTCCTGTTGTTTGGGGTTCCTCAAGATCACCTTCATGATCAGCGTTGGGGTCGAGGTAGATATCCTGATCGAGCTGGCCTTCCTGATACGCAACGATCGTGGCCACGGTGGCGTCCCCTGTCACATTCACCATAGTGCGCACCATGTCGAGGAAACGATCCACGCCAATAATCAGGGCAACCCCCTCGACCGGCAGACCGGCTTGCTGCAGCACCAGTGCCAGCGTAATGAGCCCAACACCGGGTACCGCTGCGGTGCCGATCGATGCAAGGGTCGCAGTCAGCACCACCATGAGGATTTGTCCACTGGTCAGGTCCACGCCATAGACCTGAGCGATGAATACGGTTGCTACCCCCTGCATAATGGCGGTGCCATCCATGTTGATGGTCGCTCCCAGCGGCACCGAAAAGCCGGCGACGCTTTTACTCACACCCAGGCGCTTCTCCACGGTACGCAGCGTGATTGGCAATGTGGCGCCTGAAGATGCAGTGGAAAACGCAAAGGCCCAGACCCGGCGCATCTTTTGCAATAGCGTCACGGGGCTCAGGCCGGTCAGAGTTTTAAGCAGGCTGGTATAAACCACCAGGCCATGGAACAGGAGCACACCAAGCAGGGTGAAGAAGTAGGCCGCCAGATCGACAATGGTGCCAAAACCCATCGTCGCGAACAGCTTGGTCAATAGCGCAAACACGCCATAGGGCGCGAGCTCGATAAGGACCCCCACCATCTTCATCACAATCACTTCCATGTCGCGGAACCAGTTCGCGATGCGCTCTCCCGCGTCGCCCGCCCGGGTCAGGGCGAATCCCACCAGCAGGGCGAACACGATTACCTGAAGCATCTGGCCTTCGGCCATGGCTCTGAATGGGTTGCTGGGGAAGATATTCACCAGCGTATCGGTCAGAGGAGGCGGCGTCTTGGCCTCATAGGCCGCCGAGGCCATGGCCTCAACACCCTTACCGGGACCAATTAGCAGCGCCGCACTCAGGCCAAGCGTAACTGCCACGCAGGTGGTCAATAAGTAGAGGCCAATGGTGCGGCCCGCGATGGAACCCATGCGAGAGCTGGCGCCGAGTGAACTCATGCCACAGATGAGCGACACCATGACCAGCGGCACGACCAGCAGCTTTAACGACGCAATGAAGATCCTGCCCACCACATCGAATAAGCCCAGTATCAAGCCGTTCTCGATAAACGCGTGTAGTCCGCCCGCAGGATCGAGGGCACCCATCAGCCACTCAAGCAGAGAACCGAGGGCGATACCCGCCACCATGGCGAGCAGAATGCGATTGGTCAGGGACATGCTATTCCTCGCAGGTTTCGGGGTGCCAAGCGGTCACAGTCACATCGGCGCAGGCATTGCAGGGTGAGGCGTAGTCAGCGACTTCACCCGTACTCCGCCGGGCACAGACCGGGTCATAAATCATGGTGCAGACCTTCGGTCGCGCGGGGTCGCAGGCCTGCCAGCCGCTGCCAGCAGAGGGTCCACCGTCGCGGCTGGGCGTTAAGGCATTACACCCCGCCAACAGGATTGGCAGTAGTGTGAGAAAAAAGAGGGGCAACCGGCTGATACGCATCGCGCTATTGTAGGGAATCGCCCCCGCAATGCACCCCCCGGTTACTCAGGCCAGCGACTCCCGCCGCGCGACCAACGCATCGATGCGCGCGTTCAAAGCAGAACAAGTCTGGGCGACACGAAGCGGTGCGCAGGCGCGGGCAAGCCGCTCGGTGGCCTCTGCCGTCATAACCGGTACCTGCTCGGCAATCCCGTTCATGTCGTCGAGCCGACCCCAGCAGTTGAGCGCGATATCACACCCCGCGGCCAGCACTGCTGCGGCGCGCTCCGGAATGTCTCCCGATAGCGCTTTCATATCCAGATCATCACTGATCAGCAGCCCGTCAAAACCCATGCGCCCGCGAATCTGCTCGGCAATCACCCGCGTGGAGACGCTCGCGCAATGCCCTGGGTCCCATGCCTCATAGATGACATGCGCGGTCATGGCCATGGTCGCATCGGCCAGCGCAATAAAAGGTGCGCCGTCGGCAGCCAGGTCGCTCTCACTCGCTGTCACCCGCGGCAGCGATTCGTGGGAATCGCTGAGTGCACGCCCATGACCTGGGATATGTTTGATCACGCCGGCCACGCCCGCGACCTGCAACCCGGCCAGACAGGCCCGCCCCAGTGCGGCTACTGCCTCGGGCGTCCGGGCAAAGGCGCGATCCCCAATAATATCGTGAGCGTCGGGCTGGGGCACGTCGAGCACCGGCGCGCAGGTGACATTGATCCCCATTGCCGCCAGCTCCAGTCCCAATGCTTCGTAATTGCATTGCACCCTGGCGATCGCGCGATCGAGGTCTGTCGAGGCCGGCGAATCGGATAGGCCGGCCATTGCCGCCGCCGCGGGCCAGACACGCCAATGTGGCGGCCCAAGCCGGGCGATGCGTCCTCCTTCCTGGTCGATCAGGATCGGCACGTTGTCTCGCCCGGCCAGATTACGCAGGGAGTCAGTCAAGGCACGCAGTTGACCGGGGTGTTCGATATTGCGAGCAAACAGAATGTAACCCGCGGGGTTCGCGTCCCTGAAAAACGCCTGTTCGTCTGCCGTCAGGCACGCCCCGGACAGACCAAAGATCACGGGTAGCATCAGTCTGCTCCTCCCAGCTCTTTGGGGAAGAGAAGATAAACCAGCTCTCCCTCCCCTTCTGAAGCCGCTACCTGCGACCAATTGTCTATCGAGAGCATCAGCTCCGCCCAGCCCGCTGTGGGCAAATTCTCTAATGTGTCGGGGCCTACAAAGTAGTTAATGAGGTCTGTAAAAGCGGGATTGTGGCCAACCAGCGCCGCGCGCTCCAGCTCATCGGGCTGCTGCGAGATCCAGTCGAGCACCTCTCGATAATCAAAAGTATAGAGCGCCGGGGTGGTCACGCCGTGCCGCTTTTTAAGCCCGTTCCAATTTTTCTGCACGGCGCGAAATGTTTGTTGGGCCCGCTCGGCAGGACTCACATAAAAAGTCATAGGCACCAAACGAGCGCCGAGTGCTTGACCCATGCGGGGTGCATCGCGACGCCCCCGTCCATTCAATGGTCGCTCGCCATCGCTCAAAGACGGGTCATCCCAGCTCGATTTAGCGTGTCGGAGCAAATAGAGGTTCTTCACACGCGCCTCCCTTGAGACACCGGCTTATTCAGCATATCGGCGCATCAGATCGGCTGCAGCCTCGGCACCCAGCAACACGTCCAGTGCGGCCTTCTCGTCGTCCACCACTTCAATGAAATCAGTGTTGTGCAGGTCGATCAACTGGCGGGACCCCAGCTGCTCGGTGAACCAGGTCAACAAACCTGACCAGAACGTGCTGTCGACCAACACCATGGGATGACGAGCGCCGCGATCCGTATGAAAGGCGACCAGCAGCTCCAGCAATTCATCGGTGGTACCGAACCCGCCGGGAAAGATGACGAAGCCCCGGGAGTAGCGAGTGAGCATCAGCTTGCGGGTCGAAAAATGGTGGAAGTGCAGTCGATGTGTCAGATGCGGATTGGGTGTTTGCTCATAGGGCAGCTCGATATTGAGCCCCACCGAAATGCCATCCGCCTCACGCGCCCCTCGATTCACCGCTTCCATGATGCCGGGCCCTCCGCCCGTCAGCAGGGGCAGACCGGCGCGGCCCAGCCAGGTGCCTAAGCGCCAGGCGCACTGATAGGCCGCATCATCAGGCGCTGTGCGCGCACTGCCAAACACCGTGACGCCCCGGGGTAAGTCCCTTAATAAAGTGGTGGCTGCGGATAAATCTCCCTGTATCTGCGCCAGCAGATGGGCATCCTGATCGGACGGATTGCGCTCAGGCATCCTTAAAAAGGAGGTGGTACTTCTTTTTGCCAAAGCGCACGAGGAAGAACCGGCCATGCAGGGCTCGCTGCGGCGTCAACGCTTCCTCACAGGTAACGGTCGGTCCGCCTGTCACAGGCTGTCCATTCACTAAAACGGCCTCGCGTGCCAGCGCATCTTTGATTTGCTTACCCGCGGCGACACCGACCTGCGCCAACAGCTGGGTGAATGTCGGCGGCAGGTCGCTCATATTGACCTGTTCAGCGGGCAGTCCATCCATCGCTAACTGCTCAAGATCCGCCTCACCCAACGCGCTCGGATCCCCCGAAAACAGCGCCTCGGTGATGCGCTCGGCCGCACTCAGTCCGGCCTCCCCGTGTACCAGACGGGTCACCTCTCGTGCCAGGATCTGTTGTGCCTCGGGCCGGCCCGCGCGTTCCGAATCGGCCTGCTCAATCGCCGTGATCTCATCAATGGGCAAGAAGGTGAAGTAGCGCAGAAAGCGGTAGACATCTGCATCGGCCGTCCCCAACCAGAATTGATAGAAGGCATAGGGCGAGGTGCGATTGGCGTCTAACCAAATAGTGCCCGACTCGGTTTTACCGAACTTTGTGCCATCGGCTTTAGTCACGAGAGGCAGCGTTAAGCCAAAGACCTGCGCACCATGCAGACGGCGTGTCAGGTCGATCCCGCCGGTAATGTTGCCCCACTGATCAGAGCCACCAATCTGCAGGCCACAGCCGTGCAACCGGTAGAGCTCTGAGAAATCGAAGGACTGCAGGATCATGTAGCTGAATTCAGTGAAGCTGATGCCGGCTCCCTCGCGGTCTAGCCGCTGGCGGACCGACTCCTTGCCGATCATGTTATTCACCGAAAAATGCTTGCCAACGTCGCGGAGAAAATCGAGCACATCAACGTTGGCTGTCCAATCCAGGTTGTTCACCACCAGCGCCGGGTCATCGCCGTCAAAATCAATAAACTGGCTGACCTGCTCCCTTATTTTCCCGACCCAGCCCCCCACGATCTCAGGCGTATTCAGCTGTCGCTCCGCGGCCTTGAAGCTTGGGTCACCAATCAAACCCGTCGCGCCACCCACCAATGCAATGGGGCGGTGGCCGGCCTCCTGAAAGCGCCGCAGTACAAGCAGCGGGACCAGCGAACCAATGTGCAGACTATCCGCAGTGGGATCAAAGCCACAGTAGAGGGTGCGCGGCTCTGCGGAGAGCCACTCCACGATCGCATCCTCACCCGCAATCTGGAAAATCAGGTCGCGTGCGCGCAGGTCATCAAGTAGTTCGCTGGACATAATCGGCAGTGTGCTCTTTGCAAAAGCCGCGTCAATT
Source organism: Luminiphilus sp. (assembly GCA_024638905.1). Lineage (GTDB taxonomy): Bacteria > Pseudomonadota > Gammaproteobacteria > Pseudomonadales > Halieaceae > Luminiphilus. The sequence continues at coordinate 1,613 of JAHEJH010000146.1, read as the reverse complement.
TCGGCTAGATCAGGGCGATGCGGGAGTATCCCATAAACCGCAGGCCAGGGGACCGGCAACAATCCCGCAACGACTGCGAGCAGCGCTATCCGAAGCAGGGATCGGGCCGTATATAATGCGAGGCACGCCAGCGCCACAACGAACCTTCATGCCGCGTACACCGTTCCCGAGAGGGGCCACACCGCTGACTTTGCCCGAGACGCCACTTCTTCGTCGTCCGCTGATCTGGATGGCGATGGTGGGCGCAATGCTACTAGTCATAGGATTGTCACTGTCGGAGCCCGAGCACACCGGCGCACCGATCGCCGAGAAGGAGAGCGACGCGTCGGGCTCAAATCCTGGGCCGATGTCAGCCGAAGCGCCCGCGCTCGCGGTGGTCGAAGAGACGTCCTCCGAACCTCTCTGGCGGAACTTTACAGTGGGAGATGGCGACAATCTGAGCCTGATCTTCAACCGCGCCGGCTTTAGCGATACGGATCTTTATCGCGTTGCACGTGATAATGACGACCGGTCCCTCAAGCGAATCTACCCGGGAGAAACGATCGGTTTTCAGGCGGATTCCGAGGGTAATCTGCTGGCGCTTCGGCACGTGCAGTCTCCTCTTTTAACAACGACCTATGAGCGGAGGGGCGGCGACTTCATCGCCTCAGATCTCACCCGAGTGCCCGAGCGGGTCGCCCGGAATGTTTCCATGACCATCGACAGCTCGCTGTTTATCGCGGGCAGCGATGCAGGTCTGAGCGACGCCATGATCATGGAACTGGCGGGCATTTTTGGTGGCGTGATCGACTTTGTCATGGACCCCCGCATCGGCGACACCATCCATGTGCTGTACGAGGAGTTGGCGCTGGACGGCGAGCGCTACGACGACGGTCCTATTCTGGCGGCCAGCTTCACCAATCGGGGCGAGACGTTTGAAGCCTACCGGTATACCGATTCAGAGGGTGACACCAGCTACTACAACGAAGTCGGTGTCAGCATGCGCAAGGCCTTCCTGATGGCACCTCTGGATTTCACCCGCGTCAGCTCGAACTTCAACCCAAACCGCCTCCATCCCATTTATAAAACCCAGCGCCCGCATCGCGGCACCGACTACGCCGCGCCCCGCGGTACCCCGGTTTATGCGGCGGGCGACGGGCGAGTGACGGAGGCAGGCTATACCCGGCCAAATGGTAACTACATGTTCATTCAACACGGAGAGCAGTTCGAAACCCACTACCTGCACCTGCACCGGCTCAAGGTGAAAAAGGGGGCGCGAGTCAAACAGGGCGACGTGATCGGCACCGTCGGCTCAACTGGCGCTGCGACGGGACCTCATCTGCACTATGAATTTCTAGTGAATGGCGTGCATCGCAACCCCCGCACAGTGCATAAGATCCTGCCCAAAGCGCGATCGCTTCCTAACGAGGAGCTCCCCCGCTACCTCGCCTCGATTCAGCAGCCTGTTCAACAACTCGCCAGCCTTCGCAACTCCCAGCAAGTGGCCCTCGCCGAGTGACGCAACCCTACTTTATCGGCCTCATGTCAGGCACCAGTGCCGATGGCATTGATGCCGTGCTCATCACCACCGAAGGAGAGCAAAGCGAGCTGATTGGCTCGCATCACCGCCCGAT
>JAHEJH010000323.1 GCA_024638905.1 Luminiphilus sp. | reverse complement strand
CGGCAGCTCTGCCGATGAGGATGAAGCGCTCGAGGCAGATCTGTTGAGCGACAAAAAGGAGATCGCAGAGCACCTGATGCTGATCGATCTGGGCCGCAACGATGTCGGTCGTGTTGCCAAGGCAGGTTCCGTCCGGCTCACCGAGCAGATGGTCGTCGAGCGTTACTCCCACGTCATGCACATTGTCTCTAACGTCACCGCGGCGGTGCGAGATGACATCGTAGCGATCGATGCACTAAAAGCGGCCTTGCCTGCGGGGACGTTGAGCGGCGCGCCCAAGCTGCGTGCGATGGAAATCATTGATGAGCTGGAGCCCATCAAGCGGGGCATTTACGGCGGCGCAGTGGGTTACCTGTCTTGGGCGGGAGAAATGGATACTGCCATCGCAATCCGGACGGCTTTGATCAAGGACCAGCGTGTGATCGTGCAAGCGGGAGCCGGCGTTGTCGCCGATTCAATACCGGCTTCGGAATGGGAGGAGACGCTCAACAAGGCCCGAGCTATGCTCCGGGCCGTCGCCATGTGTGGTGAGGGCGGGTAGCACTGTCTTCGGCCCGCGTGGCTCGTATACCTCGCCCCGTCGCCATCAAAGTGCGCGTCCAATCCAATCCTGAGAAACGTTCGCAGATGCGCGTTGAGTCACGCGGCTTTGTTAGGGCTGCTGTTGCGGTGTGATGCTGGTGATTTCAAATCTCTGCGACTCTGAGCGCCACTCTAGCGTGATGTCATAGGTCTGCTCGCCTATCCAGGCCCCTCTAATATTGATGCCTCTGCCCAGAGCTGAAATGCCTGCCCACCCAAGTTCTACGTAATCATCAGCGGAGATGTAGCTTTCCTCGAAACGCGTGACGCCGAACTCGACGGAGCGCTCAACAACGGAGCCAAAACTGTCGGTGACCCGGATCAATAAGTCGTGATCGCCCTTATCTAATCCACTGAAGTTAACCGCCGAGGCATAGCCGGACTGGTCTGAGTTGGGTATCTCCTCGAAGGCAATACCTACGTCACGGCGCTTGCCACCGTGGGGGATATCAAAAAGGTATTCATCATCGACATACACCTCAACACGCTCAATGGGATCGCTGGAGACGGCCCAACCTCGGATCATGCCAATGCCAGAGTGCATGCCACCCGCTACCGGCTCTTCAATCGCCACCCTGAGATCGGACGTGCCGTCAAATTCCACCACGTAAAACAGCGCGGTATTGGCATCCAGATCGTTCCACTGTCCGGTAGATCCTAAGTCGAAGAAGGGTTCAGGCCAATCGCGCAAACCCATCGCAAGCGCATCCTCTTCTCCCGTCGCGTTGTCGGGCTGCACGCCCCAATTAGTGTAACGGTCTGCAACGCCAGACCCGTTGAAGTCACCGCTCCAGAATCGATCGCCGTTGTTGCTCCAAATCCAGACCCCTTCCGCGTCAGCATCAGATCCGCCAAGCCAAATGAAGGGGGCATCGGAGCCGTCTTCTGCCCAGGTCTGTTCAAGCTGCTCCTCGGAGAGATGATTCATCGCGGCATTCAGTATCGCCGTATTTTCCCGAGATGAGTCGACCCTCGCTAGATAGCCGACGTTAGACCCCAGCGTCATAGCGCCAGCGCGCTCTGAGGCCTCAGGCCAGCTTGCGGGCTCAGTTACGATTTTGTAGGTGTGACCACCGTGTGCGAAAACGGTGTCCGCCATAGCACCGCTCGACACCAAGGCAGACAGCAAAAAAACCGCCATGGAGGCGGTGACTGCTGTTCTGCATGTCTCCCTTGCGGATTGCGCAAGAGTGCGTGTCAATTGCTTCATTTTCGGCGCCGTGCGAATTGCAAGGGCTGATGAAATTAGCACCCGAGAGCACTCTTCACCAGTTTTTAACCTGTGTATATTGACGCAGTCACCCCGTCGATTATTCCCCCAAGGTGAGGTTTGTGGAGGCAGCTCTCGCGGGTAATTTTGCGGCACAGCGAGGCGGTGCCATAAGAAGTTAGTGCTGACTAATCTACAACCCGAATCAAAATCCAATATCTGGATAGCCGTCAGCGGGCAATGTCCTTGCCAAACTGTTTCTGGTGGCAATAATA
>JAHEJH010000135.1:7996-10138 GCA_024638905.1 Luminiphilus sp. | reverse complement strand
AAGAGTTTTCGACAGCAGCTCAGCGCCGCGCTAATGTAAAAAAAGAGCCACTTTCCCGGCGGTAACAACAGCGACCCTCCAATCCGATGCGGGCAACGCACACGGGGGGCAGCGGGTCACCCTGCGACTGAAGCGCAGGGTGTCTTGCGGCGGCAATACCCACCGCCAGCCATTTCCCGGACCCCTCACCGTGGTGAGGCTGCACAACGATGTGTCGGGAGACACCCCTCTCCCTGCACTTGGCGGACAGCGCCAGCAAAGGGAGAACCGATGAAAAGACTCAAGCGAAACCGTATCCAACGCGCCTTTGACAAAGGCTACCAACTCGGCCTTGCCGGCCGCTCCAAGGAAAACTGCCCTTTTTTGACCGGGTTAGCGCGCAATAAATGGCTAGAAGGCTGGCGAGAAGGACGAAACGACTGGCGAGAGGGCCTCACAGACGCTCTGACATGCTATAAATTGTCAGGTTTCTGACCACTCGCCTGATCACGCTCCCACCATAAGGGGTGTTTTGAACGTTCGGGCCTTGTAATGGTCAGAAAGCACGCTATTTCTGACACCGCAGTAACTAAGGCCTGATCCGTGAATTACCAACTCCTCGCGAACCTCGAAAATTGGCTGGGGCAACAAATTGTTGGCCAGCAAGATCTTATTCATAAGCTGATGCTGGCACTGCTTGCCGACGGACATTTATTGGTCGAAGGCGCACCCGGTCTGGCCAAAACCCGGGCCATTAAAGAAATGGCCGAGGGTATTGAGGGCAGCTTCCACCGTATCCAGTTCACACCGGATCTGCTCCCCGGCGACATCACAGGTACCGATATCTTTCGCCCGCAAACGGGCGCGTTTGAGTTTCAGCAAGGCCCCATTTTCAACAACCTGGTGCTGGCAGACGAAATCAACCGCGCCCCTGCCAAAGTGCAGTCCGCACTTCTGGAGGCCATGGCCGAACGTCAGGTCAGCATTGGCAGTCAGACCTACGAATTACCGTCGCTGTTTCTGGTCATGGCGACCCAGAACCCGATTGAGCAGGAGGGCACCTATCCGCTCCCTGAAGCGCAGCTGGATCGATTTCTGATGCATGTCCGCGTGTCTTACCCGGACGCTGGGGCAGAGCAGGCCATTTTGCGATTGGCGCGCAATGAGGCCGGTGGCTCCCGGAGCCGGCCCGAGGGCACTGTCTCGCAAGCTGACATTTTCTCAGCGCGAAAAGCGGCACTGGACATCCATATGGCGCCGGCGGTTGAGGAATACATCATCCAACTGATTGTTGGCACTCGCGAGCCAGACCACTACGACAGTGAGCTGGCCGGCTGGCTGGAATACGGGGCCAGCCCGCGGGCGACGATCGCCCTGGATCGCTGCGCCCGCGCCAACGCGTGGATTGCAGGGCGGGATTACGTCAGCCCTGACGATGTGCAAGCGGTTGCACTCGATTGTCTGCGGCACCGACTCATCGTGTCCTTCGAGGCGGAAGCGGCAGGCGTCAGTAGCGATCAGATTATCGAGCGATTGATCGAGCGCATCCCCGTTGCCTGACAAAGACAGTAGCAAGGCCATGACCGGTCCCCGCGGCGCCGTTGTCACCGCTGAGGACCTGATCGCCACCCGATTCGCCGCACGATTCATCGATGTCACCGGCCAGACCCGTGCACTCGCCAACCTCGCGGGCATGCGCCGCTCCCGCCAACGAGGTCGGGGCGTCGAATTTGACGAGGTGCGCGCCTACGCGGCCGGGGACGACGTCCGCGCGATCGACTGGCGCGTCACGGCTCGCTCGGGTACCCCCCACACCAAATTGTTTCACGAGGACAGGGAACAGCCCATTTTGGTTGCTGTGGATCAACGCTCACCCATGAAGTTTGGTGCCACCCGCTGTTTCAAATCGGTGATGGCGGCCCATGTGGGCGCGCTGACGCTATGGTCCGGGCTGCAGGCCGGAGAACGTATCGGCGGCGCGGTACTCGGGGACGAAGTCCTGCACGATACGCGACCCAAGCGAAGCCAGCATGCGGTGCTCAACATGATTAAAGATCTGGTGGCAGAGGGCCGCCCTGAGGCAGAGGGCCCGGTCGCTCGTAGCCTCGGCGATCTGCTTGAGCAGCTAGAGCGGATCGCGCGCGCCGGCACGCGAATCTTTCT
>JAHEJH010000135.1:6395-7986 GCA_024638905.1 Luminiphilus sp. | reverse complement strand
CACGACCTCTTCGAGGAAGCGCACCTAGCGCCACTGCGGCGATTGGCGCGCAAAACACAAATCGTGGCCGTCGCGGTGGGCGATTCGCTGGAGGCCAGCCTCCCCCAAGCTGGCTTCTATGCGGTGACCGACGGCGTCACGCACTCACAGCTCGACACCAGCGCGGCCGGAGCCCGCGCAGCTTACGAGGCGGACTATCAAGATCGACTCGCGCAGCTGACAAAACGTCTCCGGGAGCTCCGCATGCCACTGCTGCCGCTGCAGACACATCAAGACCCGCTAAAACAGTTGCTGACGGTATTCCCTCCAAGATGAATCCGGAAATGATGCTGTCACAACTCGCGCCGCTGCGAGAACCCGTAGCGATCAGCTGGTGGCCTCTGGCGCCCGGTTGGTGGGTTGTCTTAGCGCTGACTGTGGCTTTACTGGTAGGCCTTGGCCTGTGGCTCCGAAACCGGCGTCTCAAGACGGCCTACCGACGGGTCGCTCTGGCAGCCCTCGATGAGCTCCGCACGCGAGAGGCGAGACAGGATGAACTTAATTGGCTCCTGAAGGCAGCGGCCTTGAAGGCCTATCCCCACGAACAGGTCGCAGGGCTCCACGGGACGCAATGGCAACAATTTCTCGCGTCGAGTTGCCCCAAGGTGGCATCGGACGCCTTTGGTGAGCTCGACAGCCTCTATCAGCGCGAACCGTCGCCGGTCAGCAGTCATCTTTTTGATGCAGCTGAACACTGGATACGTCAGCACGAGGTCACCCATGCTTGAGTGGCTATGGCCCTGGGTCTTCGCTGTAGCCCCTCTGCCGTGGCTGATTCATCGCTTCAGCAAGGGGGAGTCTCTGCAGCCCTCGGCGCTACGCGCACCCTTTGCGGCAAGGTGGCGCGGTTTATCCGGCGCCAGTCGCAGCATAAGGTCAGGCCGAGGCTACTGGTGGCTACTGTGGCTCACATGGATGATGCTGATCGTCGCCTCCGCGAGGCCACAGTGGATCGGCGAGCCCATTGAGCTTCCCAATACCGGTCGCGATCTGATGCTGGGGCTTGATCTCTCGGGCAGCATGCAGATTGAAGACATGCAGGTGGGCAATCGTCTTGTGCCCCGCATCACCGCGGTCAAAGCGATCGCTGCCGATTTTACGGAGCGGCGACAGGGTGACCGCGTCGGTCTGATTTTGTTCGGTACGCGGGCTTATCTGCAGGCCCCGCTCACTTTCGATCTGAGCACCGTGACGCGTTTCATTGACGAGGCCCAGCTGGGCTTCGCCGGCGAAGATACCGCCATCGGCGACGCGCTGGGTCTGGCGATCAAGCGGCTGCGGGAACGACCCGCATCATCGCGTATTTTCATTCTGTTAACAGACGGTCAGGATACGGCCAGCACCGTAGACCCCATGGAAGCAGCAGCGCTGGCCGCTCAACTCGACGTCAAGATTTACACGATTGGCATCAGCCGCAATTTGGGCCGCACCGCAAACGGGCGCAGTGAGGTCGATGAAGCGATGCTTAATGCGGTGGCAGAGGCAACCGGTGGCCGCTATTTCCGGGCGACCTCGCCGGCAGAGCTGGAGGCGGTCTACGCACTGCTGGACG
>JAHEJH010000135.1:0-6385 GCA_024638905.1 Luminiphilus sp. | reverse complement strand
TTTCCGCCCAAAACGCGCCTTGAGTTGGATGCCGCTGCTGGCCGCCCTGACGTTGGCGAGCCTGCTGGCATTACTGCGCAGCCGCTGGCTCAGTCGTCTGGGCATGAGGCCTCGCTATGGGTGAGCGGAATGATTGAGGGATTTCATCTGCTTCGCCCGGACCTGCTCTGGGCTCTGCTCGCCTGCCCGTTGGTAGCATTGGCGCTGTGGTACCGCCGCGTGCATCAGGGTGACTGGACCAAGGTCATCGACGCCGAGCTACTGCCCTACTTACTGCCGGATCAGCGCGGTAAAGCACAGCGCTCGCGCATCTGGATACCAACCCTTCTGCTGGTACTCGTGACGCTGGGCGCAGCCGGACCGAGTCTGCAGCGCGTGGAGCTGCCAGTCATCAAACGGGCGGATGCGCTGGTGATCGTGCTGGATCTCAGCGCCTCGATGCTGGCCGCTGATGTTCAGCCGAGCCGTGTACAGCGCGCACGGCAGAAAATACTGGATCTGCTGGATACCCGGGAGGAAGGCGTGACCGGTCTCGTGGTGTTTGCAGGGGACGCCCACGTCGTCACACCGCTGACCGACGACACCCGCACCATCGCCAACCTCATGCCGGCGCTCTCCCCCGCCATCATGCCCTTGCCGGGTGCGGACGCCACCAGTGCGTTAGAGCTCGCTGCTGAGCTACTGCTGACCGCGGGCGCCCAAGGTGGGCATATTCTATTGATGACCGATGGCCTCCCTAATTTTGAGAGTGATCGTGTGCGATCTGCACTCGATGACAGTGGCGCCAGCCTGGCCATTCTCGGTATCGGCACCACGACCGGCGCGCCCATACCGCTCCCCAACGGGGGCTTTTTGAAAGACAACGCGGGCGAAATTGTGATTCCCGCGCTGGATCGCGATCAGCTTGCCATGGTCGCCCAGGAATTGGGCGCGCCCTATGAAGAAGTCCGGCTCGATGAGCAGGACATTGAAGCCTTGACCCAGCGCGATACCCTCGCGACGGAAGGTGAGCTGGATCTCGATCGGCAGACGGACGCCTGGCAGGACCAGGGTTTCTGGCTGGCAGCACTGGTCGCGTTATTACTCCTTCCCGCCTTCCGTAAAGGGGTGGTGGCGAGCGTCGCGCTCGTGCTGCTGACCCACGCGCCACCTCCGGAGGCAGCGGGTTGGGATGACCTGTGGCTGACCCCCGACCAGCAGGGTGCACGTCACCTGAGCGCCGGCGAGGCCTCAGACGCGGCACGTGCGTTTGCCGACCCCAACTGGCGCGGCGTCGCGGAGTATGAGGCTGGCAGTTACGATCAGGCGGCAAAGAGCTTCGCCGGGGAGACCACTGCGGACAATCTCTACAACCTCGGCAACTCGCTGGCACTGCAGGGGGATCTGCGAGGCGCGCTCAGCGCCTATGAGGAGAGTCTGAACCTCACGCCCGACGCCGAGGACGCCATTGCGAACCGTGATTTCATTCAGTCGCTACTGGATCAGCAGGAACAACAGCAGGATCAGGAAAGCGACCAGGAAAATCAGGAAGGCGATCAGTCTGAGGAAGACAACGACGGCGAGTCACAAGGCAACAACAGCTCGGACACCTCCGATGAGGGAGAGCAAGAACAAAGCGACGGCGAAAACAGCGACGAGAGCGATAGCGGTCAGAGCGATCAGTCCGAATCTGAACAAGAGCAGGAGCAGGGTCAGCAGGATCCCACCATGGCTGATGCGCAGGAGATGAACGCCGAGGCGCTGGAAGCGGCGACTCAGGAACAGATGGCCAAGTTTGACGAAGCGCTGGAAGAGCAACAGGCACTGGAGCAGTGGTTGCGCCGGGTACCGGATGATCCGGGCGGCTTGTTGCGCCGCAAATTCCGGTACCAGACGATGCAGAGACTCAGAGAGGGTGAGGAGCCTGATGAATCGATCCGTTGGTAACCTTTTTGTCTGGGCGTGCTGCGCCGCGATGATGCTGTGGAGCAATCTGTCCTGGGCAGAGCTTTCGGCAACAGCGGACCGGCGCACTATCGCCATGGGCGAGACCCTGCGCCTGACGCTATTGGGTGATGCCGGCGAGCAGCCCGCCGAGATTGATCTCACACCGTTGAATCGCGACTGGGAGATTCTGTCGCGCTCCAGCGCCACCAATGCGCGCTTCGTTAACGGGCAAAACCAAGTTACCCGCACACTCGAGATGGAGCTGGCGCCGCTGCGCCAAGGCACGCTGACCATTCCATCGCTCACGGCGGGCGGCCGAAGTACGACACCACTTGCCATTCGCGTAAACCCCGAACCGGTGGTTGCCCCAGGCGACGAGCTGGTGCTCTTCGACGCGAGCGTGGATGAACGCAGCGTCTATGTGCAATCCGAGGTGATCCTCACCGTGACCCTGCAGCAGGCGATCAATCTGGATGGCGGCGAGATTTCGAACTTCGATATTCCTGATGCGGTTGTCGAAAACCTCGAGCGACGGTCTTTTCAGCGGCGCGTGGGTAATCGGACCTGGCTGGTCACGGAACTGCGGTATGCCGTGTACCCGCAGAAAAGTGGTGCGATGAGAATTCCGGCCATTGGCTTTACCGCACGCGAAGTTCAGCCAGGGCGGTCTTTGTTGGGTGCGCGCCTTGGCAGGCGACTACGCATGGCATCCACGCCACTGGAAATCGACGTTAAGAGCGTACCCACCAGCTTCCCCGGTGAGGTATGGCTACCCGCCCGGGCGCTCACACTGGAAGAGAACTGGTCCATCGACCCGGCATCCCTGAATGTGGGTGACTCCACAACACGTACCCTCACCCTGACCGCCAGAGGGCTGCAGGGCAGTCAGCTCCCGCCGCTGAGTAGCGTTCAGGGCGCCGTCAACATTCCCGAGCTCCGGTTTTATCCCGACCAGGAATCCATTGACCAGAGTGAATTGGCTGAGGGGCTACAGGGCCGACGCGTGCAAAGCGAGGCGCTGGTCGCGCGATCAGGCGGCACTTGGACCTTGCCCGAGATTCGCGTGCCTTGGTGGAATATCGAAACAGACCGCCTGGAGTTCGCCACGTTGGCAGCCAGAACGGTCGTCGTGACCGCCATCCAGACCGCCGATCAAAGCAATGACACGACCCTCTCCCCAAACACCTCGACGGCCGGCAGCACCCTCCCGCTCTGGCTGTGGGCTGTTAGCGCCGCAGGCTGGCTGGTGTCGCTTGCGCTAGGCATTCTGCTCTGGTTGAGTCGCCGGCAAACCGCGGGTCCATCGCCAACATCGGGCGGCGCCAAAGCCAAGTCCGCCTCAGTCCGGCAAGCATTGGTCGAAATCAGGAAAGCCGCGGAGCAGCAGGATGCTACGCTACTCAGAAAAGCGATTCTGCAGTGGGCAGACCTCCATCACGATCAGAGATTTTCGTCGCTGGAAGCACTCGCTCGCGTCAGCACCGAACCCCTCGCAACGCGCCTAAGCGCAGTGGATCGCTCACTGTATGGAGATGGTGAGATAGCCGGGGCGCTGGAAGGACTGATCGATACGCTGCGTGAGGAGCCCGCGCCTCAAAGTCGGGGCACAGGCAGCAACACACTGGCGCTCTATCCCTCATGACAAGCTGAAATCAGGCGATCCCTAGGCGGGTTCAGTCAGAGCCCGATTCAATACCTCAAAAACGTCCTTGGGTAGCGGATCAATCGCAGCGAGCCGCTCGAGCTCTGTCCGCATTGTCTCCTGACCGGCTGCATAACGACGCCAGCGCGTCATGGGCGCGAGCATGCGTGCCGCGATCTGGGGATTGCTCGCCTGTAGGCGCTCAATCACCTCGCTCATCAAACGATAGCCGGCACCATCGCTGCGATGAAAGGCGATCGGATTGCCACCGGCAAAGGCGCCAATCAGTGCTCTCAACTTGTTCGGATTGCGCCAGTCGAATGCCGGGTGGGTCATGAGCGCCCTCACGCTCTCGACACAATCCGCCCCTGGGCGGGTCGCCTGTACTGTCAGCCACTGATTGACCACCAGCGCCTCGTGCTGCCACTGCGCATAGAAGTCCGCCAGTGCTGCCTCTCGACTTTCAAGCTGTTCGTAGTGGGTGATCCAGCGCAACGCTGCAAGGCGGTCCGTCAGATTGTCCGCACGCTCAAAAAGGTTGTGCGCGGCATCGAGTTGCGCAGGATTCGCCGCCAGCAAATAATCCTGAGCAAGGTGCCGCAACGCGCGCAGACCAATATCATCGGCGTGAGGTGAGTAAGCCAGTGGCGCCGAGTTGTCTGACAGCACTTGTTGCCAAACCGTCTCCAACGCTCCACCCAATGACGCTTTCACCTGTCTTCGCTGATGATGAATCTGGCTGACGTTGACCAAACCCTGCTGAGCGGCCCGATCCGCAAGATACTCCTCGCTGGGCAAAGCCAATGTGAGCGCCTTCATGGCCGGGTCCATCGACCCCATCAGCACCTGTTCGCAGGCCTCTAATAATTCCTGCGGCAAGTGTGTATCTGTATCCACCTCCGCAGCCTCAATCGCTCTCGCCAACAGTGTTTGCGCCGCGTCCCAGGCGACAAAGGCGTCGTCATCCGAGGCCATAAGGATCAACAAGTCCGCCTCGGTGTGGTGTACCGTGGCGCGCACCGGCGCCGAAAAACCGCGCAGGCATGAGAGCACGGGTTTCGAGGGCACGTCTTCAAAGGTGAATGTCTGTTCCCGCTCGGTCAGTTCAAGCACGCGCGTGGTCCCGTCACCTACAGACAGGGGCTGACCATCGACCAGCAGACCGGTCGCCACAGGAATGACTAGCGGCTCGTTTTCCTGCTGCGCGGAGGCCGCTGGATTATGCTGCTGAAGGGTCAGCTGGTAACGCCGAGTGTCGGCGTCGTAATGCTCACTGAATACCACTTCGGGCGTGCCCGCCTGCTCGTACCAGCGCCTGAACTGCTCCAGATCGCGCCCGGACGCCTCCGCCAGGCAGTCAACAAAGTCATCGCAGGTCACCGCCTGCCCATCGAATCGCTCAAAATACAGTGAGGTGCCTGCATGAAACGCCTCAGCACCCAGCAGCGTGTGCAGCATGCGCACCACCTCGGCACCCTTTTCGTAAACCGTGAGGGTGTAGAAGTTCGAAATATCGACGAAGGCGTCGGGGCGCACGGGATGCGCCAGCGGGCCCGCATCTTCGGCAAATTGGTGCGTGCGCAGGAACAGCGCGTCCTCCACCCGCTTGACCCCTCGAGAGTTCATATCGGCGGAGAACTCACTGTCGCGAAAGACCGTGAATCCCTCTTTCAGGCTGAGCTGAAACCAGTCCCGGCAGGTGACGCGGTTTCCTGAGTAGTTATGAAAGTATTCGTGGGCCACCACTGCCTCAACGCGCTGAAACCCCATGTCAGTGGTGATATCGGGGTGGGCAAGCACGCAAGAGGTGTTGAAGACATTGAGGCCCTTGTTCTCCATGGCACCCATGTTGAAATCATCCACCGCAACGATGTTATAGAGATCGAGGTCGTACTCCAGGCCGTACACCTGCTCGTCCCAACGCATCGCCGCCTTGAGTGCGCTCATGGCGTAATCGCAGTACCCGAGATCTTTCTCCTCCACCCAGATATTCAGATCCACCACCCGGCCAGAGCAGGTGGTAAAGACGTCACTCACAGGCTTCAGGTCTCCAGCGACCATGGCAAACAAATACGAAGGTTTAGGGAAAGGGTCGTGCCACACCACACGGTGCCGACCGCTATCCAAATCTTCCTCACTGATTTTGTTGCCATTACTGAGCAGCACCGGGCACTCCGCGCGATCCGCCTCTAGGGTGACGGTGTAAACCGCAAGCACATCGGGGCGGTCGGGGAAGTAGGTAATTTTCCTGAATCCCTCCGCCTCGCACTGGGTGCAATAGGCGCTCTGGGAACGGTAAAAGCCCTCCAGTGAGGTATTTTCTTCAGGGCAGATGGTCACGCAGGTACGCAGGGTGAATCGATCTGGCACCGAGGGCACCCTCAGCTCTGTATCGCTCGCGGTGTAATCATCCTCGGTCAGGCGCTCACCGTTCAACTCAATCCATTGCAGTGACAACTGCTCCCCATCAAGCTTGAGGCCACCTTGACCACTGCCCTGCCTCACCATATCGAGGGTTGCCGTGACCTCGGTGCGTCCCGGCGAAATCTGCACCAGCAAATTAACCGTCGTCACCGCAAACTCCGGTGCGACATAGTCCTTGCGGTAGATTGTGCCGGGTAACCCTTCTCTCAACGCCATCACGCTGCCACCTTGATTTCGACTTCGTATCCACCAAATTTGCGCATGTTTAACACACCCGTATCGAGCATTAGATACTGCCCTTTGATCCCCATCAGCGTGCCTTCCACAACCGCCTGTTTATCGAAATTGTGTGCCTTCACCTTCTCTGGCCAGCTCAGCACCGGATAGCTGATT
>JAHEJH010000310.1 GCA_024638905.1 Luminiphilus sp. | reverse complement strand
CACGCCACCGAGCTTGCCCATGGCAATCGCGGTCTCGGGGGAGACCACCGAGTCCATGGGGGCAGCCAGGATGGGGATATCGAACTGGTAGGCGTCAATGCTCCAGTTGACTGACACATCCTGAGGGTCACGGGTGCGGCGGCTGGGCACGACGGCAATATCGTCGAAGGCGAACGCGCGGCGTGCACGCTTAGAACGCCCAATCTCAATTTCCGTCATGATGTCCCCAGTTCAGTTCTTCTCGTGCTTACTTGCGATAGTTCGGAGCTTCGACAACCATCTGGATGTCGTGCGGGTGGGACTCTTTGAGTCCCGCCGCGGTGATGCGCACGAATTTACCGTTCGAACGCAGTTCAGCAATAGTGCGGGCGCCCACGTAGAACATGGACTGGCGCAGGCCACCGACCAGCTGGTGGGCTACAGCGGCCAGAGGGCCGCGGTAGGCCACGCGGCCTTCGATGCCTTCGGCAATGAGCTTGTCATCGCTGGGCACGTCGGACTGGAAGTAGCGGTCCTTTGAGTAGGAGGTGCGCTCGCCGCGGGTCTGCAGGGCACCTAAGGAACCCATGCCGCGGTAGCTCTTGTACTGCTTGCCGTTATCAAAGACCAAGTCGCCGGGGCTTTCATCGCAGCCGGCAAACAGGGACCCGAGCATGACGGACTCTGCACCAGCAACCAGGGCCTTGGCAATGTCACCGGAGTACTGCAGACCACCATCAGCAATGACGGGAACGCCGGCAGGGCCAGCAGCCTGGTAGGCCTCCCAGATTGCGGTGACCTGGGGCACGCCCACACCTGCAACGACACGGGTGGTGCAGATAGAGCCGGGACCAACCCCCACCTTGATGCCGTCGGCACCGGCGTCCACGAGGGCCTGCGCACCGCTGCGGGTCGCCACGTTGCCCCCGACAATGTCGATGTGAGCAAAGGACGGGTCAGCCTTGAGCTTCTTAATAATGTCCAGCACACCAGCGGAGTCACCGTTGGCGGTGTCGACAACGAGAACATCGACGCCTGCATCGCGGAGAGCCTCCGCGCGCTGCCAGGCGTCGCCGAAGAAACCAATAGCGGCACCGACCCGCAAACGACCGGCGTCGTCCTTGGTGGCGTCAGGGTATTTCTCCGACTTGTCAAAGTCTTTGGTGGTGATCAGGCCGGTCAGTTTGCCGGCTGCGTCCACGATGGGAAGCTTCTCAATCTTGTTGGCAGCCAGCAGGCCAATGGCGTCGTCAGCAGAGACACCCACCGGGGCGGTGATCAGTGGCATCGGGGTCATGATGTCGCGCACGCGCAGCACACGCTTGTCCGCTTCGGAGACGAAGCGCATATCGCGGTTGGTAATAATGCCGACCAAAGTGCCATCTGCATCAATGACGGGAAGACCAGAAACACGGAATTGACCACACAGGGCATCGACCTCGGCCACGGTAGCTTCCGCGTGGGTGGTTACCGGGTTCGTGATCATGCCGGACTCGCTGCGCTTGACCTTATCAACCTGGTCAGCCTGATCCTCAATAGAGAGGTTGCGGTGCAGAATACCGATGCCACCCTGGCGAGCCATCGCGATCGCCATGCGGGCCTCGGTCACGGTATCCATCGCGCTGGAGATCAAAGGCTTCGACAACGTAATGCGGCGCGTGAAACGGCTCGAGGTGTTTGCCTCGCTCGGAATAACGTCTGTGTGACCAGGCAGCAACAGAACGTCGTCGTATGTCAGTCCAACAAATCCGAAAGGATCGTTCTGGGCCATTGATTCCTCAGTTTCGTATCGTATTTAAACAAATATTCCGGCAAATTCCGCGCCAGCGTTGATGAGTCTCTACAGTCAAGCTTAACGGGTTGGCGCCGAGTGTTATTCCCCTACTACAGTCAACAGTTGACGGCGATATCGCGCTCGTGAAACAAGTGCGACATAATCAATGCGTATCGTCTCTCAATGTCGAATGGCGATGAAATAAACGGAGGACAACTCGTGAACTTCTGTTCGGTTGTTTCCCCTATGGAGGTGCAGTGGTAAACACAGCGTTAGTGCGCCGTACCAGCCCTAAAAACCTACGAGTAATCTTCGGTGTACTCCTGGGTCTTTTGGTTCTTTCGTT
>JAHEJH010000308.1 GCA_024638905.1 Luminiphilus sp. | reverse complement strand
CTGGACCGCGACTACAGCATTCTAATCTACCTCAATGAGGGCTTTGAGGGCGGCGCGCTGTTTTTCCCTAATTTCGACTATCGCATTGCACCCAAGAGAGGGATGATGATCGCCTTCCCGTCTGACCACCGCTACATACACGCTGCCGAGCCCCTTATCTCGGGCACGCGTTTTGCGGTTGTGAGCTGGGCAAAAGCGAAGAAACAACAAGGCTTTACACCCTTCCCTGAATGATCCAAGGAGATCAGCGACAGCAATGAATCCGCAACACGCTTTTTTTCTGACGCCCATTGACGACCCAGACGCCTATGCTCGAGTGGGCCCCCGCTGTGTTGTCGCATTCACTCTCGCAGCCTTCATCTGTCTGATACCGAATGCACCTATCTCGGCTCAGCCTGTGGTTCAACCGGGCGCGCCAGGTGAAGTTTCGCGCGACCTCAGCGCTGAACAAGCGATCGCTATCGCCAATACCAGTTACGCCAAAAGTGACGTGCGATTCATGCAAAATATGATCCCGCACCATCGACAGGCTCTCGCCATGGCCGCACTCGCGCCTGTCAGAACTAACTCCCTCGATATTCTTGAAATGGCCGGGCGCATTGATGCGTCGCAAGATGACGAAATTGCCTTTATGACGCAGTGGCTTGAGCAGCGTGGCGAGGATTCCGAGCGCCCTATGAGTCAGCATGAGCATCACGCTATGCGCGGCATGGCGACGGCGGAACAGATGCAAGCTCTGACCGGCGCATCCGGGGTGGCCTTTGATCGGCAGTTCCTGACGCTGATGATCGCGCATCATGAGGGGGCGATAGAAATGGTCGATGACTTGATGGAGCAGCCGGGCTCAGCCTATGACCCGGTTTTATTCGAGTTCACAAACGACGTTACCAAAGACCAGAGCAAAGAAATCGAGTTAATGCACGAAATCCTGCTCAGTCTGTCGGAGGATCCCAGAGCAGGGTTGGCCGCGGGCTTCGATGATGCCGGCGAGGCGATCTGGAATCTCCGAAAGATTATCGCGCTGCCCAAGCCCGCCGGATTTTACGATCCTGCGAACCCCGCCGAATTACCGCCCGAACGATTCCTGAAAAAGACCATTGCCGAGGTTGGAGAAGATCACACCGAGTCAGCTCTCACCAATGGCGCTCGCCACGCACCGCTTGGCCCTATGGGCGAGCATCATCCCGAAGCTGATGGCGCTTTGAGGGGTGCCGCGCTGCCAGCAAGCGCAAACGAGTACGACCTGGCAACTCCTGTCAGCGGGGGGAACGTCCGCGAGAATGCGGACGCCTCGGCTGACAAGGATGATTCCGAGGACAGCAAACCCGACCCGCGCTCGCCGATGCTGAGCTTTTCCAACACCGATATCGCGTTCCGAGACGACGTGATGGTGGCAGGGAGCTATCACGGATTCAACGTTTACGAGCTGGGTGACGACGGTCATCCGGGCCTGACCGCGTCTGTCGTCTGCCCGGGTGGTCAGGGCGACGTCTCGATCGTCGACGACCTACTGATCATGTCTGTTGAAGAGACACGCGGCCGCGTTGACTGCGGTCTGGAAGGTGTCACAGAAGAGATCAGCGAAGAGCGTTTTCGTGGCCTGCGTATTTTTGATATTTCTGATCTAACCCGGCCCAAACAAGTCGGCGCGGTACAAACCTGCCGAGGATCTCACACCCACTCCGTGGTGTCGGGGCCTGACGCCGACGGTAAGCTGATCGTTTACAACTCAGGTATCTCCCGCGTTCGCGATGAAGAAGAGCTGCCGGGATGCTTTGATGAATCACCAGGAGATGATCGCACCGCCCTGTTTCGGATTGACGTGATTGAAATACCGGTGGATAACCCGGCAGCGTCTCGCATCATCGACAGCCCGACCGTATTTGCCGACCCCGAAACCGGTGCACTGGCTGGCCTTTGGCGCGGTGGCGATCACGGTGAGGACACACAGGAGACGAGTCGCACAGATGAATGCCACGACATCACCGTCTTCCCGAGCCTGAATCTTGCCGCGGGGGCCTGCTCAGGTAACGGGATTCTGTTCGATATTACCGACCCCAGGGCACCCGAGCGCATTGATGCGGTGAGTGACTCAGGCT
>JAHEJH010000124.1 GCA_024638905.1 Luminiphilus sp. | reverse complement strand
CTATCGTTTCCCTTTGCTCGTGGTTTTGCTCGTGGTTTTGCTCGTGGTTTTGCTCGTGGTTTTGCTCGTGGTTTTGCTCGTGGTTTTGCCCTTGGTTGGTTTGGCGGCAGCGGTTCTGCTGGAGGGTGCTTTGCGCCTGCGGGCAGACCGCTTAGGCTCAGAGGGCTCTGATTCGGCCAGCAAGCCATGTTGACGGAGTTTTTTCCGCAGGGTGCCCCGGTTCAGTCCCAGCATGGCTGCAGCGTGGCTTTGGTTGTGCTGGGTGTAGTTCAGCACAGCTTCGAAAAGCGGCTCCTCTACCTGGTGTATCACCATGTCATAGAGCTCACTGCAGGCTTCTCCGTCGAGCGTCTCAAGGAAGTGGCGAATCGCTTCACTCGCGCTGTCACGCAGAGGTGGCGGGCCTGACGGTGTTTTCTTGCGACGCTTGGTGGCGGCGCTGTGCTTAGGTGGCTTCACGCGGCCACGAGCATCTGAGGGCACATCGGGGGAGACATTTGAGATGTCGGCGCAGTGGCGGATACTGCTGACATCAGCGCATCGGTCATCTCACGTAAGCAGGCGATCTGCTCCTCAGCTGACTCGATGCGATTGAAAGCCTGTCGCCAGGCGCGGGCGTCATCTGCGGAGATGGCCTGCTGCGCGGTCAACGACTCGAGCAGCCACGCCTGATGCTTGCGCGCAATGCGCGGCCCGAGATGGTGACCGTGAAATTCGTGGAGCCGCAGAAGGTGATCGCCTTGTAGACGGAGTTGCTCACTTAGCGCAGGGGTTCGCGCGCCCTCGTCTCCCGCGCACAAGGCGGATGCAATTGCGCCGGGGAGCCAGAGTTGACCTTGCGCCGCGCGACCAATCATGACGCCAGCGGCGCCCGTGAGCGCTAGGACCGCCCGTGCCTTTTCTGCAGAGCCGATGTCGCCATTGGCGATGACCGGGATCGTCACTGCGCGCGCAATTTCGCCGATGGTTTGATACTCGGCTTGCCCCTTAAAGCGGTCTGCGCGGGTGCGGCCATGAACGGTCAGCATTTGAATGCCCGCGCTTTCGGCAATCCGTGCAATGGTGACGCCATTGCGATGCTCGGGGTCGGTGCCAGTGCGGATTTTGACCGTGACGGGCACATTGACCGCGTTAACGACCGTTTCGAGAATGCGGCCTACTAGCGCTTCGTCGGCCAGCAGCGCGGACCCTGCGGCGCGGCGGCAGACTTTTTTTGCCGGGCAGCCCATGTTGATGTCGATGATGTCGGCGCCTAGGTCTGCATTGAAGCGTGCCGCTTCCGCCAGTTGTTGGGGGTCATAGCCCACAATCTGCACTGAGCGGAGCCCTGCCCGCGCGCTGTGTCTTTGTCGTTGCACCGTTTTGCGTGAATGAGCGAGGCTGAGATCTGCACTTTGCATCTCGCCCACAGCCATACCCGCACCCAACTCGACGGCGAGTTCACGCATGGGGAGGTCCGTGACCCCGGCCATAGGCGCAAGGAACACGTTATTGCTGGGCTTCAGGCGGCCAATATGCATCGGGAAAAGGACTCAACTTCGAGCGGTGAGTGTAAAGGAGCGGGTGGGTAACCGGAAGATCTACTGGACATTTTTTAACCAACTGACTCAGGTCTCATAATCCAGCGGTGAGTGTTTCCTTGCGCCTGCGGCAATCTAAAATTGTATTGGCTCACCTGATCCGAGCCTTCACTGGATCTTGGCTGAGTCGCGGTTCGAGCGCTTATGGCCGGTAGGCGACGCCTCATTCTGTTGGCGCGGAGCACACCGCGCCTTCAACAGCCAACAGCGCATTCAGGGGGGCTTCTAGCTGCTGGCTGTTACTCGAACTATGCGGCTATTTTGCGGCTATCGTCGAGAAAAAGAGTGCAAATGACCAAAAAAGTGGACTCCGGGTAGTTTCTGCGACACACTCGCGCCCCTGTTACCCATATTGGCGGATCAGCCCATGGCGGCAATCCTGGTATTACATGGACCCAACCTCAATCTGTTGGGTACCCGCGAGCCCGAGATCTACGGTTCGGAGACTTTGGACGAAATTAACCATCGTCTGCAATCCGAAGCCGAGCGCGCGGGCGCGAGCCTGACCTGTCTACAGAGCAATAGCGAGCAGGAAATGATCGAGGCGATTCATCAGGCGCGTGCCGATGGAACGCACTTCATCATCATCAATCCGGCGGCTTTTACTCATACCAGCGTCGCGTTGCGAGACGCCTTGGCGGGTGTCGATATTCCATGCATCGAGGTGCATATTTCCAACGTATACGCCCGCGAACCTTTTCGGCATCACAGTTATATCTCGGACATCGCTGAGGCGGTGATCTCGGGACTCGGCAGCTTCGGCTACGACTGCGCATTGGCGGCAGTGCTTCAGTCCCTCGACACCCATTCCACGACCCATTGAAGGAACCCACATGGATATTCGCAAAGTCAAAAAACTGATCGAACTGCTGGAAGAGTCGAATATCGGCGAAATCGAGATCAAAGAGGGCGAGGAATCGGTTCGCATTAGCCGTTATGGAAATCCGCCTGCAGCAGCCCCGATCGCATATGCGGCGCCTGCGCCTGCCGCCCCTGCTGCCGCGCCCGCGGCGGCTCCGGCTGAGGCACCCGCTGCCGAGTCCGCGGCACCCGCCGCCGCGCCGGTGGCCGACAACGCGGTGCTGTCGCCCATGGTGGGTACCTTCTATCGCTCGCCCAGCCCTGAAGCGCCCTCGTTTGTCGAGGTCGGCCAGACCGTGCGCGTCGGCGACGTGCTCTGCATTGTCGAGGCCATGAAGATGATGAATCAGATTGAAGCCGATCGCGCTGGCACGGTCACTGCGATTCACGTCGAGAACGGTGAAGCCGTCGAGTTTGATCAGCCCCTGATCTCCGTTTCCTGAAGCGTGGGTGAGCGACCCCAAAAGGACATTCCCCATGCTTGAAAAAGTACTGATCGCCAACCGCGGCGAAATTGCGCTTCGCGTGTTGCGCGCCTGCAAAGAGTTGGGCATCAAGACCGTGGCCGTGCATTCCACAGCCGACCGGGACCTCAAGCACGTTCGCCTCGCTGACGAGGCCGTGTGTATTGGTCCGCCGCCCTCGGCCCAGAGCTACCTCAATGTGCCCTCCATTATCAGCGTGGCCGAGCTGACCAACGCAGACGGCATTCACCCGGGTTATGGCTTTCTGTCAGAGAACGCAGACTTTGCCGAGCAGGTAGAGAAGAGCGGCTTTACGTTCATTGGCCCTACCGCAGACACCATCCGGTTGATGGGTGACAAGGTGTCAGCCAAACAGCAGATGCAGCGTACTGGTGTGCCGACGGTGCCGGGCTCCGAAGGTGCACTGCCCGACGATCCGGACGAGGTGATTCGCATCGCGAGGGACATTGGTTTCCCGGTGATCGTGAAGGCCGCAGCAGGTGGCGGTGGTCGTGGGATGCGTGTGGTTCATAACGAAGAGGTGCTGCTCTCCTCGATACAGGTGACACAGTCCGAGGCCCAAGCGGCCTTTGGCTCGCCGGTCGTGTACATGGAGAAATTCCTGCAGCGGCCGCGCCACGTCGAGATTCAGGTACTGGCGGACGGGCAGGGCAATGCGGTTCATTTGGGCGATCGCGACTGCTCGCTGCAGCGGCGCCACCAGAAAGTCATTGAGGAGGCGCCGGCTCCCGGTATTGATGATGCCCTGCGCAATGAGATCGGGGACGCTTGTGTGCGAGCGTGTCTGGACATGGGCTATCGCGGTGCCGGCACCTTTGAATTCCTGTTCGAAGACAACGGGTTTTACTTTATCGAGATGAACACCCGTGTGCAGGTTGAGCATCCCGTGACCGAGATGATCAGCGGCGTGGACATTGTTCGCGAGCAGCTGTTGATTGCCGGCGGCGCACCGCTGTCGATCAAGCAGGAGGACGTGTCGTTGAAGGGCCACTCGATCGAGTGTCGTATCAATGCAGAGGATCCGCGCACCTTCATGCCCTCCCCGGGCACGATCAAAACCTTCCATGCGCCGGGTGGACACGGCGTGCGGGTCGATTCACATGTTTACAGTGGTTATACAGTACCGCCGCACTACGACAGCCTGATTGGCAAGCTGATCACCTTTGCCGACACACGAGAGGCCGCGCTGATCAAAATGCGCCAGGCGCTCGATGAACTTGTGGTCGACGGTATTCGCACCAATGCCGCCTTGCATCGCGAACTCGTGACGGACAGTTCGTTTATGGCGGGTGGCGTCAGCATTCATTACCTCGAGAGTAAGCTGGAACACGAACGTTGAGCGCTGCCGCCGAATGGCAGGAGCTTCATTTTACCGCCCGCAAGGATCAGGTTGAGCCGCTCGAAGACTGGCTGTTCGCCCGTGGCGCCCTGTCTGTCACGTTGGAGGATGAGGCGGATCAACCGCTTCTCGAGCCGGGTCCCGGTGAGACGCCCTTGTGGGATGCGGTTCGCCTGACGGCGTTGTTCGCCGGTCATGAGGATCTGGCCCCGCTCTTGGGCGAGGTGCCGCCTGAGCTTTGCACACATGCACCTGCAGCCGCTGTGCCGGTAGCTGATCGCGAGTGGGCCCGCGTCTGGGAAGATCAGTTTCACCCCTTGCAGATGGGTGAGCGCCTGTGGATTTGTCCCAGCTGGACGCCCCCTCCCAATCCTGAAGCGATCAATATATTGCTCGACCCGGGTCTTGCCTTTGGTACGGGTACGCACCCGACTACAGCCATGTGTCTACGCGCGCTGGATGCGGATCTTCCGCCTAGCAAACGCGTGGTGGATTACGGCTGTGGTTCGGGCATTCTCGGGATTGCCGCGGCGCGCCTGGGCGCGACGGCGGTGCTGGGTGTCGATAACGACCCCCAGGCGATCACGGCGAGTCGGGATAATGCACAGCGCAACGAGGTGCCGGAAGCTACTTTTCCTCTTGTGCTCCCTCAGGATCACCTGGTGGCAGACTGGCAAGCTTCGGCCGACTGGGTAGTGGCCAATATTCTGGCAGGGCCCTTGGTGGCACTGGCGCCAGTGCTGACATCATTAATGGTCCCCGGGGGGCGTCTCCTACTGGCAGGACTTTTGGCGGATCAAGCTGAAGCAATTATTGAGGCCTACGCACCTGAGGTGGCGCTGTCGGTTGCGGATCAGCAGGAAGAGTGGGTGCTGCTCGGCGGATTTAAGCACTGAGGAGCGCCAGTTTTTGCCCGGCTTCCTCAGCCTCTTGTTAACTGACTGACATCATTGGTAGGCGGTATCCACCGAGATCTTAAGCTCCAGCCTCCCGAAACGGCTCAATCAGCCCTGCGCCAACAGCTCCCTGAGGTCGATCAGTGCAGCATTTGCGCGTGAGATGTAGCTCGCCATCACCAGCGAATGGTTGGCCCACAAGCCGAAACCTGAGCCATTCAAAATCACCGGACTCCAGACGGTGCCCTGAGCGGCTTCCAGTTCTCTGATGATTTGTCGCAGGCTGACGGTGGCATTCTTCTTGGCCAGCACGTCTGCAAAGTCGACCTCGGCGGCTTTTAAAAACTGCGTCAGTGCCCAGGCCGCGCCGCGGCTTTCATAAAAAATATCGTCGATTTCGCGCCACGGCGTGCGCACCAGTATTTCTTCGGGCGCATTGGTCGACTGTGCTGCGGCCGTGTCACCCGCGAGGTCGGTATTTAGCCGGCGCTGCCCGACGCTGGCAGACAGCCGCTGGGAGAGACTACCGAGGCGCTTCTCGATCATGCCGAGCCAGTGGCTCAGGTTGTCAGCCCGTGCATAAAACTGGGCACTGTGCTGGCCGGTGACCGCCAGCCGCGCGCGATAGGCTTCGAGAAAACGCAATGCGTCGCGATACTCGCTCTCGGAGGCCGGCAGAATCCAGCTTTTTGATTGAAAATTGATGCGCGGCTCGGCGAGGGTGAGATCAACATCTTCTTTTGACTGGGACTGAGAGCGACTCAGTACTTCTCGCAGTGCACGGGCCAAATCGCGGCTTTGCACCAGCACGCCGTATTCCCAATTCGGCATGTTGTCGAGCCAGACACCGGGCGGGAACAGATCGTTGTGCAAATACCCGCCGGGTTTCTCCAGCAGGATGCGGATCGTTTCCTGGAGTGTTGCAACAGTGGTTGTGCCGGTTACCACATCTTGCTCTGTGGCCGCGGCATAGCGCGCGGCGTTCTCGCGCACATCAAAATGATCGGGGGTATTGCTCCAGTACACGCCCACCGCCGCCGCAATGAGCAGATAGGCGCCTGCAATAATGCCGCCCCACTTGCCGAGCTTGCGGGGGTCGGAACTACCGGAGTCAGGCGTCAGCTTTCCCATCCAGCGGCGGAAAAAGCCGGGCTGTTGCGTTGACGCGGCGGCGTCTGATTTGGCGCTACTGTCGTCCATCAGTGGTGATTGGAGTGCGTATCTTGTTCAGCGGGGGCTTGTCGTCTCACCGATGCATCGGTGCAGGCGCGGGTGCCGGCGGCGCTGACCGCGCAGATTTCAACGGTTTCACCCTCAGTGGGAGTAGCCGAGATATCTAGCAACATGATGTGGCGACCGCCGGGTTCGAATATCAGCGTCTGGTGGGGCGCGATGTCGATCGATTCGAGCTCCACCATTCGGCGCTGGTCGCCGTCGGCGATGACTTCGTGCATTTCCGCGGTGCTACTGATTTCACTGCTCACTGCCGACAAGGTAACTGTCTGGTCACCGTGATTCATGAGCATGCCGTAGGCAGCGGACACCTGCGCACCCGGTGGCATGCTTCGCACCCAGGCGTCCTTCCAGTGAAGCATCTCGCCTGCATGGGATGCAGATGACAAGCCCGCTGAGAGCAGGTAAATCAGCGCGGTGAATGCATGGCACTGGCCGCGGGAGAACAGGGGTCGCCGCATCATTGGATCGGTCATGCGCTGGAGTCCTTTTCAGTAAGAAGATGATTGTCAGAGCCGCAAAGCCATATCACGCTGTTATGTGTTCGGAGGCGGAAAAAAAGACGCGGCACTAACTGTGCGGCAAACGGCCATTGGGTATTAGCTAATGCTACGCCCGTTAATGAGCACCCCGGCTGCTTATCGGGAGACACTGGCTAAAGCTTCCGTGACGATATTGGCGGTCAACAGCTGGGGCAAAATGGTGGGCGCTGCCTGCAGATTACCCGGGTACATCACGTACAGCGGAATGCCGTTACGCCCGTGCTCGCGCACGAAAACGCCAATTTCAGGATCGTAGTTGGTCCAATCGGCCACCATGTAAGTGACGCCGGCAGCCTCGAAGGCGCGGGACATATCATCGGTGAACAGCACTGCCTGCTCGTTGGCCAGGCAGGTAATACACCAGTCGGCGGTGACATCCACAAATACCGGCGTCCCCTGTGCGCGCAGCGTCTGTAGCCGCTCGGGTGACCAGGCGACGATCCCGTCTCTCTCCCCTTTGCCGACAGAGGTGGTGGCGTCACCCCGCACGCTACCCAGCATCACAGCAGAGACCATGCAGATTAGGCCGACGATCCGTGCAGTCGCCCCGCCGCGCAGCAGCGTCAGCCCGAGCGCGAGCATCACGAGACCTGCCGCCGCCGCTGCCATGGTATCGACGCCGCTTTGTTTGCCTGCTACCCAGAGCAACCAGACCGCTGTGAGATAAAGCGGAAAGGCCATCACCTGTTTCAGGGTTTCCATCCAGGCACCGGGTTTAGGCAGCCAGCGTCTCGCCGTGTCGCTCATGCTAATGGCCACCATCGGTGCCGCCATCCCTATGCCGAGTGCAGCGAACACCGCCAGCGCCTCAAATGCCGGTTGGGTGAGGGCGAAGCCCAGCGCGCTACCCATAAAAGGCGCGGTACAGGGACTCGCCACCACCACCGCCAGTACGCCCGTAAAGAAGCTGCCCCGCGTGCCGGGCGCGGTCGCCAGTCCGGCACCGAGGTTCATCCATCGCCCGCCGAACAGCACGAGCCCCGATAGTGAAAGCCCCATAACCGCAAATAGATAGGCCAGCCCAATCACAAAGCCGGTGGACTGCAGCTGAAACCCCCAGCCTACCCAGCGGCCGGCGCTTTGCAGGCTTATGAGCACGCTGGCAATCAACACAAAAGACGCCACGACCCCTGCGAGATACGCGAGGCCATGCCGGCGGTGCTCACCAGGGTCACCCGTTGCAAAGCTCAGCACTTTGAGCGAGAGAATGGGGAACACGCAGGGCATGGCATTGAGGATAAGACCCCCGAGGAAGGCCAGACCCAGCGCCAGCAGCAAAGTCATATTTGGGCTGGTGGGGGCGCTAGCGGCACCCGGAGGCTCGCGTTCAAAGGTTGTTGGCGTGACGGCACTAGTGACGACATCCACCAGTAGATGCTCGGTTTCGGGTGGATAGCAC
Source organism: Luminiphilus sp. (assembly GCA_024638905.1). Classification (GTDB taxonomy): domain Bacteria; phylum Pseudomonadota; class Gammaproteobacteria; order Pseudomonadales; family Halieaceae; genus Luminiphilus. The sequence continues at coordinate 1,924 of JAHEJH010000124.1, read as the reverse complement.
AGCCCGGCATCCGCGCAGCCCTGATAGGTGATCGCGAGGGTCAGGCGAGTTGCGTCATCGGGGAGCGCGGCCGTTAAGTCCGCCTCATCGTAGTAGACCGAGACATCGCCAAAGAACTCGTCGGTTTTGTCTAGCGCAGGTGGAAAGCTAATTGACAGATTTGCGGGTGCGGGGGCGTCTGCGTGTCTCACCTTGAACATGTGCTGGTAGAGGTAGTAACCCTCGGCGATTTGCCAGTACAAGCGGAGCTGACCGTCCGCGGTCAGCGCACCATCGAGGCGGTAGGCCTCGCGGACCGGCAGAAATTCACTTTGCTGTTGCAGCGCGGCGGCGAGGCTATTTTGTGCTTGTCCAATAGGGCTCTGCAGGATCATCGAGCAGGTCAGCACAAAAAAACTCAGCCAAGCTTTGAACCCGTAAGCCGATTTGATAGAGGCGGCGTCCCTGCCAATCATGTCCGCTTAGTCCTGGTGATAGCGCAGGCGCGTGCCGTGATCGAGGGAGAGCCGGATCTCATCAGCGCTCAGCGCTGCGGGGAAGTAAACCCCCGATACCTTTGCGTCCATTAAGCTTGCGCCTTCGAGATTGGTTTCCCGGAAGTCGATGCCGCTGAGGTCGCAGTTGCGAAAGTACGCATTGGCAAAGTCGAGACCCCGGGCGTTCATCCTGCGCAGATCTCGGCCTCGATAATCGCCGCCAGTGAGTTCACTGTTATCCAGACTGTCACGTTTGGCGTTAAAGCTGTCGACATCCTCCTGGCGCAGCATCTGATATAGCGGATCTGCCTTGATGACCGGTTTGATTTCTTTGTCGCTCATACGCTGTGGTCTTTTCCTGTTGGGCGCTGACGAATCAGTCACCAAAAAATTGACGGCGCAATGCGAGACAGGCGTCTCGCTCCAACCGCGGTCCAAAGTATTTTACTACTTCCGCCGCAGCAAGGGTGGCATATTCGGTAGCGCGCAGGTCGGTCTCCCCTCGCGATAACGCGTAGAGGAAAGCGCCGGCAAACATATCCCCGGCACCATTGGTATTCACCGCTTCAACCGGCTGCGCGGCCACCCGATGCAGCGTCTCGCCGTCCCACGTCATCGCGCCCTCGGCACCCAGCGTGATGACGAAGCGTTTTGCCACCTGTTGGATGGCCGTGATGGCGCCCTCAAGGTCGTCGCACTGACCCCACTCAAGGGCCTCGGACTCATTACAGAACACCAGCTCCACACCGCCCTCGACCATCGCGGCCATATTGTCGCGAAAGAACTTCACCATGCCCGGATCAGAGAAGCTAACGACTGTCTTCACGCCGTGTGTTTCGGCGAGCGCTTTGGTTTTCAGCGCGGCTGCATGGCCGGTAGGGGATGTCACCAGATAGCCTTCAAGATACACCCACTCGGAGTCCTTGATAGCGGCCTCGTCGACCTCGTCGGTTGACAGTGTCTCGGAAATGCCCAAATGGGTATTGAGGGACCGCTCCGCGTCGGGGGTGATCAATACAATACATTTTCCCGTGACACCGTCGGTACTGCGTTCTGTGAGTCCGTGTGCGACGCCCGACGCTTCGAGGTCGGCCAGATAAATATCGCCGTCCGCATCCTCTGCCACCTTACAGCTCATATAGGTCGGCGCGCCCATCATCGCGGTGGCAATCATGCTGTTGCCGGCGCTGCCTCCGGAGGCGTGGTTCGCCTGAATCAGGTGATCGGAAAGCGTCGTCAGTATGTCGCGCTGACGCGCCTGATCGACCAGGGTCATCATGCCTTTCTCTACATTCATTGTTGCCAGTTCGGCGTCGGTCACCTGAATTTCGGTATCGACCAGTGCCGCACCGATGGCATATGCCGCATAGGGTTTCACAGAGTGTGTCCTGTCAGTAGATGAAGCGCTTGCATGATACCGGAAGCCCCGCCACCGTGCGTTGCCACCA
>JAHEJH010000334.1 GCA_024638905.1 Luminiphilus sp. | reverse complement strand
TTTTGTTTGGGTGGCGGAGAAGGAGGGATTCGAACCCTCGATACGCTATTAACGTATACTCCCTTAGCAGGGGAGCGCCTTCAGCCACTCGGCCACTTCTCCAGATTCTGTTTATTTCGTTCTGATCTTCCTTTTGCGCTCGACGATCGCGCGTTACTCGGTGCTTCGCACCTCGCCCTTCGGGTCGCCGCCGTGCCGCCGTCGATCCTTCGCAGTCTTGGACTGCTCGGTCAGCCACTCGGCCGCTTCTCCTGAATCGTTTAGCTTTCCTCGGACTCTGCGGCAGCCGCTTCCTCGATCCGATTGAGGATCTCTTCCCGGTGAACAGCAACCTCTTTGGGTGCTTTCACACCTATGCGGACCTGATTGCCTTTGACACCGAGCACGGTAATCGTCACATCGTCACCGATCATCAGGGACTCACCGACTCTGCGCGTCAAAATCAACATAGTTCACTTCCTTGTTCCGAGGATCCCACTCTCCAGCGGGTGTCTCTGATCCCCCACGCCAGTGCAGGACGCTTACGCTATCTCGACTGTATCAAGACCGAACGCAGAATGCAGGCTCCGTACGGCCAGTTCAAGATATTTTTCTTCGATGATCACCGAGATTTTGATCTCCGAGGTACTGATCATCTGAATGTTCACGCCCACATCAGCCAATGCCTTGAACATGGTCGCCGCCACGCCCGAGTGCGAGCGCATACCAACGCCCACTACCGATACCTTGGCAATGTGGTCGTCAGTCAGCACCTCACCTGCACCCAGCGCGGCAACGATCGGAGTCAACACAGCCTCGGCTGCTTCCATCTCACTGCGCGCGACAGTGAAGGTGAAGTCGGTCGCATTTTCGCCCCGGTTATTCTGGAGGATGACATCCACTTCAATATTGGCTTCGCCCACGGGGCCAAGAATGCGATACGCCATACCGGGGTTATCAGGCACGCCGACCACCGTCAATTTGGCCTCATCGCGGTTAAATGCAATCCCGGCAATAACAGGTGCTTCCATGGAGGCTTCCTCCTCAGTCGTAATCAGTGTCCCCGGGCCGTCTTCAAAACTGCTCAGCACCCGCAATGGAACTTTGTATTTACCCGCAAACTCTACCGAGCGAATCTGCAACACTTTTGAGCCCATGCTAGACATTTCCAGCATTTCCTCAACGGTGATGCGATCCAATCGCTTTGCCCCATCTACCAGTCTGGGATCAGTCGTATAAACACCATCCACATCGGTGTAAATCTGGCACTCCGCAGCTGACAACGCCGCGGCCAGTGCGACTGCGGTAGTGTCGGAACCGCCACGACCCAATGTCGTTACATTGCCGTCTACATCAACGCCCTGAAAACCCGCCACCACGGGCACACCGCCTGCATCCAGCTCAGCTTTCAGCGTATCAAGCTGAATATCCTGAATTCGGGCCTTGTTATGCGCACTATCGGTCAGAATGCCGACCTGGTTGCCACTGTAGGACTTTGCCCTCACAGATCGCTCACCCAGCGCCATACTCAACAAAGCAGTCGTCACTTTCTCGCCAGTGCTGAGCAGCGCATCCAGTTCACGTGGCGTAGGGTTAGACTGAATCTCCTTTGCAAGCCCTAGCAACCGGTTGGTCTCACCCGACATCGCAGATACAACCACGACCACATCGTGGCCCTCGCTTTTAAAGCGAGCCACTCTGTCAGCGACTGCACCGATCCGCTCTACCGAGCCGACCGAGGTGCCACCGTATTTTTGGACAATGAGCGCCATAATCCACGCGGTGTGTTTACGGAAGGGCGCGTATTTAACACGATTCGAAGCTCGGTGAGAACAGGAAGCGGCTGTTGCGCCAACAAATCACCGGACAGATGAGGTGACTCAAACTCATAATTTGCGCAACCGGCGGGCCATACGAGCCAACATCAACCCAGTTGGCTAGCAACCCACTGGGGGACTGATGCAAGCACCGCCGGCAAGGCAGCGACATCGGAGCCGCCCCCTTGTGCCATATCAGGCCGCCCGCCACCCTTTCCACCCAGCTCACCGGCAAAGTGTTTGATCACATCACCAGCTTTAACCCGATCGGTAGTGTCTGAAGTCACACCCGCCACCAGCGCGATTTTCCCCTC
>JAHEJH010000333.1 GCA_024638905.1 Luminiphilus sp. | reverse complement strand
AGGTGAGCGCCTCGGTGTCCTCCATGCTCAACTGCACATACAGCGAGATGCCAATCAGGACGATGCTGGCAATGAATGGCAATCGCCAGCCCCAGTCAAGAAAAGCCTCGTCACTCATGGAAGTGCTCACCGCGAGAAAGGCAAGATTAGCCAAAATGACGCCTACCGCGGCGCCGGCCTGCGCATAGGCACCGTACCATCCGCGCTTTTCAGACGGCGCACTCTCAGTGACCAAGAGCATGGCTCCACCCCACTGCCCGCCCACGGCAAGCCCTTGCACAAAGCGCAACACAACCAACAATAGCGGTGCCGCGATACCAATCGACTGATAGGTGGGTAGCAAACCAATCAATGTGGTGGCCACCCCCATCATCATGAGTGCGATCACCAACGTGCGCTTCCTGCCTACCTGATCCCCAAAGTGGCCGAATACCACTCCACCCAGAGGCCGGGCAATGAAGCCCACCGCAAAGGTGCTGAAAGAAATAATGAGCAGCACCATGGGCGGCAAATCCTGAGGAAAAAACGCCTTGGGAAAAATGACTGCAGCCGCTGTGCCGTAGAGAAAAAAGTCGTACCACTCGATGCTGGTCCCGGCCAGGGACGTCAGCGCCACACGACGCATATTTTGCTGCTTGGTTAGCTCTGCGCTCATCCTGATAGCTCGTTATTGTTCTGTAAGACCTAACGCTAACATGACGCGATACTGACCGCTCGCAAAGGTGTCACAACGAGTAGGGCTGTGTTGCAATGCGTGCTGCCGGTTGTCATCTGACCAGAACACCAGAATGTTGAGCCCTCATCATGAGCAGTCTTGAAGCCTTTGCACAACAATTTGCCGACGGTGTGTGGGGCACCCCGCTGGTCATCTTGCTTCTAGGCGGCGGGCTTTTCTTTTTGATCATCTCACGTGCAATACCCTATCGGCGGCTGGGGCATGGTGTCGCGGTTCTGATGGGTCGTTACGACACCCCAGACGCCGTGGGCGAGATCTCACACCGGCAAGCGCTGGCTGCGGCCCTCTCCAATACGATGGGGCTGGGCAATATCGCGGGCGTGGCGCTCGCCATTGTCGCCGGTGGCCCGGGGGCGGTGTTCTGGATGTGGATCTCCGCTATCGTCGGCATCGCGACGAAGTTTTTTACCTGCTCACTGGGCGTCATGTACCGGGGCAAAGATTCTCTGGGCAATCTGCAGGGCGGCCCGATGTATGTGATTCGCGAGGCACTTCCCAAACCTTTTTACCCGCTGGCCGTGTTGTTTGCGCTGGCCGGTCTGATCGGCACCCTGCCGATGTTTCAGGCCAATCAGCTCACTGCACTCATTCAGGACGCTGCTTTCGATGGCCAGGCCCCGGCCTGGGCTCCGCTGTTAATCGGCGTGTCGCTCGCCGGCGTCGTTGGCAGCGTAATCTTCGGCGGCCTGCCGCGGGTGGCGAATGTCGCGATTACGCTGCTGCCCACTATGGTGATCGTTTACCTGCTCATGACGGGTTGGGTCGTCATCAATCACCTAAGCGCTGTGCCCGGCATCTTGTTGAGTATTGTCAGCGAGGCTATGTCACCGACTGCAGTCGGCGGTGGCTTTTTGGGCATCATGCTGGTCGGGATCAGTCGCGGAGCCTTCTCGAATGAAGCCGGGGTGGGCACCGAAGTCATGGCTCACGGTGCCGCCAAAACCAATGAGCCGATTCGCGAGGGCATGCTCGCCACGCTGGGTCCGGTGTTTGATACGCTGATCGTCTGCACCTGCACAGCCATCGTGATTTTACTCTCCGGTAATTGGCAGCAGCCCGGCGAACTCTCGGGCATCACGCTCACAGCGAACGCCTTTCACGGCGAGATGGGGGCGCTGGGACTCGCGCTGCTCGGTTTTGTCGCGCTCATTTTGAGCACCACCACCATGTTTACCGGCTGGTACTACGGCGCCAAGTGCTTCGGGTTTTTAGTCGGTGCGCAGTGGCAGCCCTACTTTCGCTGGTTCTTTGTCCTCGCGGTCATATTCGGCGCGACCGTGAGTATTGATGTGGTCTTCAATCTGATCTCGGCGAGCTACGGGCTGATGGCGATCCCCACCATGATCAGCTCTATCGTGCTGGCCCCGAAAGTGGCCGCAGCGAGC
>JAHEJH010000331.1 GCA_024638905.1 Luminiphilus sp. | reverse complement strand
TGCTGTTCTCGGTAGATGGTGGCTGGACGGCGATTTAACGAATAGCGATCGCTATTGGTTCGGCACGCTTTTCTCTTGAGGACGTGCTCAAGCGCTTCAGTGCGCAGCCCCATCAATGCCCGATCAAGCTGTTCTGCAGGTAACACTGCTTTTTGACACAATCGGGGCTGAATCAAGGAGCCTGCCATGCCTGTACTCACCCTCGATCAAATTGAATCCCTTTGTGCTGATGCGCTGAAGCGCGCCGGTGCCAGCGACGAACAAGCGGCTATTGTCGCCGAAGAGATCATGGACGCAGAGGCCGAGGGCATCCGCAATGTCGGGCTCGGCTACCTGCATCTATACCTGAAGCATCTCCGCTGCGGCAAAATCAATCCCGGCGCGGCACCAAAAATCGTGAAGACCTCGGAATCGACCACCGTGGTCAACGCGGATTTTGGCTTTTGTCACCACGCGTATGTGATCGCCGAGGAACGGCTTATCGAAACAGCCCGCGCCCAAGGCGTTGGGCTCATGTCGATTCATCAGTCTTCATCAGCAGGCGTACTGGGGTGGTTTGTGCGACGCCTTGCACGCGAGGGGCTGGTGTCGCTGATGTTCGCCAACAGCTCCAAAGCTGTGGCGGCCCACGGCGGTAAAGTACCCTTCTTTGGCACCAATCCCTTTGCGATGGGCGCGCCGCGCGCCGGCGATGAGCCACTGGTGATCGATATGGCCACTGCCTCGACCGCACGCGTGAACCTGGTGCGCGCCGCCGCGGAAGGCCGAGAGATTGAGCCGGGACATGCGATCGACCCTGATGGCAACCCCACCACGGATCCCGCTGCAGGGTTAAAAGGCGCGCAACTCCCTGTGGGCGGACCCAAAGGCTTTGGTCTGGGATTAATGGTGGACGTGCTGGCCGGCGTACTCACTGGCAGCAACTGCTCCTACGAGGCCTCGATGTTCGCGAACACCGAAGGCGGCCCCCCGAATGTCGGTCAAACCATCATCGCAATGGATCCAGCCTTTTTTGGAGACGGGTTTGTTCCTCATATGGAGACCATGTTCAGCGCGCTCACAGAAGGTAACGACGTGCGGATCCCCGGCGCGCGCCGCGGGGCTGAGCGCCTGAAGCATGAAGCCGAGGGCGTTGAAGTACCTGAGACGCTGCTAGAGCAAATCGAGACGCTGGCGGCCGGCGGTTAAGGCTGCAGAGCTACTCGAGCCACTCTCCCATCGCATCTTCAATCGCTTCCCATAAGTAACGGGCGAGGGATTGGTCTACGAAAATCGAAAATACGGGTTCGCTATCGTGATTCTGATGGGCGGCGATAATCACCGACACCCGAGCGGCTTGCGTCTGGGCGACGCTGCCCAGCGGGAAGACGGCCTCTGAGAAATCTACGCCACAGAGCTTCGCCATGACCTTGGCCCGTGGCTCTCCTGCCAACTGCAGCCACGCATGGCTGTGCTGGCAATACAGCGGCCATATGCCAGCCTCGACGGCTTCGGAGGGCGGTCGGCCGAATGATGCCTGCTTGTCCGGTTGTAACAGCCAAAACTCGCGATGACTCAGTGACATCACCGCACCTGACTCGCCGCTAGCAACAATCTGGTTCGGCGCATCTGGCAGTGAATGCCCGTGACTCAATAACCACTCACGAGCACCGGCACCCCGCACACCCTCCCGACAGACTAGTGATAGATCAATCAGCCTAAGCCCTGCGGGGCCGCCGATCGCCGCGATGCCCTCTAGCGGACTGCGCAGGCTCACAACTGCTGCCTCGCGTTGTCGGGATCGTAAAAAGGTAAAGCTTCAACTCGGGCCTGCACCAGCACGCCACCCTCGGTACGGATGGCAATTCGATCGCCCGGGCTCGCATCATCGGGGTGCGCATAGGCCAGCCCGATAATCTGGTTGAGCGTGGGCGAGATCTCACAGGACGTGACGTTACCCACAATGTTGCCGTCCTTAATCACCAAGTGCCCTTCCAATGGTTTGGGTGCGGTGAGGTCCAGCGAAAATCCGACTAACTGTCGGATGGGTGCGGAAGCGGCGAGAATATCGACCGAGCGGCGCCCCACAAAATCGGGCTTGGTGCGATTCATCGCCCAATCCAGCCCCACTTCACCCGGGTGTGTCATGC
>JAHEJH010000111.1:9388-10398 GCA_024638905.1 Luminiphilus sp. | reverse complement strand
CCGAAAACCCATGCCAGGCGCATACCATTGGGCGCCTCACCAAGCATCAGGACCTGCCGGTAGCAATCGATCAGGTTGGCAAGGGGATTCAGCACCAGCAAGCCGTCTCTGAGGCGCGTGTCCGCGATGACATTTAGATCCCAGAAGATGCCCGACATAAAAAGCAAAAAGACCATACCCAGCTGAATCAGCAGGCGAAAATCCCTTTTAAAACTCACTAGCAGCGCGCCAAACAGGCCGCACGCGGTAATCAACAAAGCTTGCAGTAGCGTGATTGGGATCAACCACAACCAGGCTGCCGACGGAGGATACCCACCCATGAGCAGAAACCCGATCAAAAACAGGAACACCACGAGCTGTCGATAGAAGCCCTGGTGAATGACTGCAAGCGGGAATAGCTCTTTTCGCAAATGGGTTTGCGCCATCAATCCCTTGTTTGCCTCAAGACTACTCGCGGCCTGATTAACGCTTTTCGAAAACCAGATAAAAGTGAGCTTGCCCACCATCAAAAAGTACAGAAAATCCGGCTGGCGACTATCGAGCAGAATCTCAAAAACGAGGTAGAAAACCGCCACGTACAACAGCGGCTCCAGCACCCACCACAGGTAGCCGAGAAAATACTGCCGGGATTCTCCCTTCAGATGAAAGCGCGCCAGCGTATCGACGAGGGTCACTGTTTGGCTAAAGGTCACGATTCATCTCGCGTTATGCGCTCAGGGGCTAGAATACAAAGCCTGCGTTGAGGCCTTTCGCTTCAATACTCCGATATTATCACGGCACTGCTGATCACCCACGACCGTCATGAGACATCACCCCCGCAAGCGCTTCGGCCAGAACTTTCTGCGCGATGAGTCGATCATCGAAGCCATCGCGCGCGCTATCGCGCCTGATAATTCCGACCATATCGTTGAAATCGGCCCTGGAGAAGGTGCGCTCACCCAAGCACTCATCAGCGGCGAGTGCAGGCTCGACGCCATAGAGCTCGATCGTGATCTGCGCACCCGCCTCTT
>JAHEJH010000111.1:0-9378 GCA_024638905.1 Luminiphilus sp. | reverse complement strand
CCGCCTTCAGCACCTACACGGGATTTACGCTGCACAGCGCCGACGCGCTCGATTTTGACTTTGCGTCATTGGCAACGGATGGCACCCGTCTAAGGGTAGTGGGCAACCTGCCCTACAACATCTCGACGCCGCTCATTTTCAAGTTGCTGGAGCAGGCACAGATCATTAATGACATGCACTTTATGCTCCAACTGGAGGTCGTAGAGCGATTGGCGGCGTCACCCGGAAGCAAAGATTGGGGTCGCTTGGGCGTGATGACGCAGTTCCGGTGCGAAGTAGAGCAGCTTTTTGAGGTGCCGCCTGAAGCGTTTTACCCACCACCCAAAGTGCGCTCAGCTGTGGTGCGGCTCACGCCCCACCCCGAGCCGCAGTACCCAAACGTAGATCCAACATCACTTGCGCCCGTCGTCACACAGGCTTTCTCGCAGCGCCGCAAGACGCTGCGCAATAACTTCAAGGGCATGATGGAAGATGACGATTTCGGGGGGCTCGCAATAGACCCCAGCGCACGGGCTGAGACACTCTCAATTGCGGACTTTGTCGCGATCGCAATGCACCTGCACGGCTGACATTAGGACTATAACCATCACCACCTGACGTGCCGTCGCGAAAAGCAGTGGCGGACTCAAAAGTCTGAGCTATGCGCTCTACCTCAGCCAGAATGAAATAAAAAGTCTTTATCCCAAAAATTAAAGGCGCCTACACTGCACAATGACCAGCTACCTCCTTCCTAACGCGTAATATGAGCACCTACGTTGTCGGCGACATTCAGGGCTGTTTTGAGCCGTTCCAGTGCTTGCTGGAACAGGTGAAGTTCAATCCTGATAAGGACCGCCTCTGGAGCGTGGGTGATTTAATTAACCGGGGCCCGGGCAACATCGAAGTGTTACGTTGGTTCTATGCCCACCGCGATAACATCACGATGGTGCTGGGCAACCACGACCTGCACTTAATGGCCGTGTCATGCGGCGCTCGCAAGCCCAGCCGCAACGACAACCTCGAAGACATTCTCGGCGCGCCTGATCGCGAGCAGTTGATCGAGTGGTTGCACTTTCAGCCGCTTGCCCACTTTGAGAATGGCGTCACGATGGTCCACGCCGGCATCCCGCCTATCTGGACCGTGCAGGACGCGCTGGAGCGTGCGTGGGAGGTCGAAAATGCCCTGCAGGGCGCACGTTGCAAAGAGTTTCTGACAGAAATGTATGGTAACGACCCCTACGTGTGGGACGACAGCCTGAGCGGCATGACGCGGCTACGCGTGATTACCAATTACCTCACCCGCATGCGCTACTGCACCCGCAAGGGCAAGCTCGATTTAGTTAGTAAAGGGCCACAGCCCATCCCCGACGCGATGGCGGGCAAAAAAGTCGCGCCGTGGTTCAGCCACAAACGCCGGCTCACCAAAGGCCAAACCATTATTTTTGGTCACTGGGCCTCTCTAAAAGGGATGACGGACGACCCAAACACCATTGGCCTCGATACGGGTTGTGTCTGGGGGAACACGCTGACCTTCTACGAGCTCGAAACCGGACGGCGCTTTACCAGCGGTTGAACGCAAGCCGGCCACCCGTCTCAGGCCCCCTGGCCGTGACTGTGCTAGGTCAGACACGGATCACCAACTCAGCAAGCAACCCCATCTGCCATCAAGGCAGTCGGACCGCACCATCGTGTTGAGCGTGAGCGAGTTAACATCTTCACTGGGTGGCCTGATATAAAAGCCAGACGGGCAGGCCGCCGCCGATGCCCTCCTCGGGCGTAATGCTGCCTGTTGCAGCGGAGGAGACGCTGGTACCAATGGCATTGGTCACCGTCACAGAGCAAGAGTAAGCGGTGCCGTTGACCAGGCCCGCTACCGTGACAGGTGAGCCAGCGCTGCTGCCAGCGTATGACGACACGCCATCGGAGCAGGTCGCTGTGTAGCCCGTAATTGCCGAGCCCCCATTGTCTGCGACTGTTACATGCAAATAGATCTCGCCGTCTCCGTAGTCAGTCCGGCTGATCGTCGGGATCCCGGGCGCAGTCGGGATCCTGGGTGTCGCCACGACGGCGGTCGACGCGGCGCTGGACCCACTGCTGTTAGTCGCCACTACAGAACAACTGTAAGGCGTGCCGTTGGTAAGACCAGTAATAGCAAGTGGTGAGCTACCCCCCGTTACGCTGAATGTCGTGTCTGATGACGAGGCAAAAGTATTCGCCCGGTAATTGACCAAGCCACATACCATTCGATTTGATTGCTGTTCGGTGAAGCGATCCATCGCAGCGTCATCCGAGTAATTCATGAAGTTCTCAATCGGCGTGGTGCCACCGCAAACAGACGACGCTTGAGTGCCATAATCTGGCGTGTTGTGTGGATTTGTGTCGACAATGAAATCACCCGAGGTGAAGCTGTTCTCACACTCGCCCCCCCTACCTTCAAATGTGTGGGCTAGGCCGAGGTAGTGGCCTATCTCGTGGACGAGGGTTCTGCCTTGATTGTAAGCGCCGGCTCCGGGTAAATTTCTGCCGCCCACCACAGAGTGGCGCATTACTACACCGTCGAGGAGTCCGCCGGCGGAACTTTGTGGGAAATAGGCATACCCTAGATAACCCGCCGCATCATTGGTGTAGATGTTCAAATACTTTGACGTGTCCTGGCCAAGCGCTTCCTTGTATGCATACTCGTCATCTGGATCGTCGCTGAACCAATCGTCATTTTGAGTGTAGGTAATATCGACCAACTGAAATTCAATCGTTGTGTCAAAGACTGCTCCAAAATCCTCATTTAACACATCCATTTGCGCTGCGATATTAGCTTCACTAACCCTGCCTTCTCCGGAAGATGTGTAAATGACATGCCAATAAACAGGTATTACGTAATGACCCTCGGCAAGTGGGCCGTACTCGCTGTTAATTGTCGTGCTGGAGGTCGCGCAATCGGCAGGGTTTTTGGATAGCGACTCCATTTGAAGATCGTTGCGCCTGGCGTATGCGTGCATCGTTCCACACCGGTGGCCCCCGTCCCTAAATGCGCTAGAGCCAAAAAATGCCTCCGAAGAAGCATAGCTCAAACCATTTATTTCAAGGGGCGGGGTCTGCGAGCTAGTCAGCGATGATTGAGGTGCCACAGATGACGACATCAATACTCGATCAGAACTTTGGTCAACACATGTCAAAGTGTAAGAATCTGCCGCGCCACCAGCACCAGCGGTAAACGCGACTTCAAGTGACCCATCGCCCGCAGTAATGCCGGTGATCGAGGGAGTGCCGGGCGGTACCGCGATGGCGGCAACTAAAGACGCGTCAGCGTAAGCGGTGTAACCGCTCAGCCGCACATAGTAGCGACTCTCTGCCGGTGAGTTGAGAGTGCACAGTTCGTCGATCTCCGCTGGGAAAACCGACTGGCACAGCGCCCCTGAAACCGGCGGCGGATAGTCCGTGTCAACATAGATATCAGGATCGCCACTGCCAACGCTTAACGACACTGTCAGCGTGGCTGCGCCACTCGGAACATCAATATAAAAGTATTGATCGCTCCCTTCATCACCCGACAACCCACTGACCGCGACACCGCTGGTAAGCGCTTCAAGGGCGACTGGCGTGACGGCGGCGCTGGCCCTTGATGACGAACTTGTCCCCGAGCTATTGGTTGCGGTCACGGTAAATGTGTAGGCCGTGCCGTTGGTTAACCCCGTCACGGTGCAAGAGGTTGCGCCTGTCGTCGTACAGCCCGCATCACCGGGGGAAGCGGTCACGGTGTAACCGGTGATCGCAGAGCCGCCAACCGATGTTGGCGCTGCCCAGCTTACAATTGCCTCCCCATTACCCGGTGAGGCAGAAACGCCGGTAGGCGCGCCTGGAACGCCTTCTGAGCTGGTGCTGACAATGGCCAGGCACTCAGAGGACGCAGCGGCTATTTGAGCCGTCCTGCGGGCCATTTTCGTCGGCACCCGCTCAGGCTCGATGCCGTAGCTTGTGTTGCTGCCAAAGGTTCTGGAAATATTATTGATGCCACCGGTGAGCAAGTGACAGTAACTCATGATCGTGCCATTTTGCGCGCCTGCGGCACCGCCAGTTAAAGAACCGACTCCGGGCAAGGATTCGCTACCTGACCAGCAGCCATCCGCCGCCTCACCGCTATAACAAGCATCAACTGGGTTACTGTTGCCCTCCAATCCGTTGTAACAGTGGGTATGGTTGGAAGAGAAATTATGTCCTAACTCATGAGCCAAAACCTCAGCATCCCAGTTCAACTGCGAGGCATCGGTGGGCGCATCGGCGTACACCCCACTGACTGAATAGCCGTAGGAGTCATCACATAATGCATCTAAGCTAGCGATGCCGCCGCTCAAAGTCTCAATTTGACCAAGATGCACCGCCAAAGCCCTCTGAACACCGCTGTAATTTTCACGCCAGTAATTTCTTACGTCTTTCAGGCGCGTGCTGGTGCTTGATGTATCGGCATAGGGGTCGTTTGAGTAAAGCACCACATCCCCGACTAGCAGGCGCGTACTGATTTCCTCTTCATACGTGGCACTCACATAAGAGACGAGTTCAGCGAGATAGGTATCCACTGCGGAGGGCGATGAACCCATGGCACTGTACAGCGCCTCATCTAACTCTATCGCAAGAGTAGCGGTATAAAGCTGGTTCCCAGAGAGGGTTGATCCGTAGCCAAAATTGACTGAAGTCGCTAAATCCGGGACGGAGCTGCCGCTGCTGCTATCGAATTTGTAAACCCATACGTCATAATCCCCGGCATCTGGGTTTTCGATAAAGCACATCGAGTACTCGCAGTAGTCTTGATCCGTTGGGTTTGTGCCACTCGGCACGATATATGCATTGGCGACCCCGGGTCCCCTGTTGACTGCGCCCGCGTAGGACTGTCCAGCCGGCACGCTGAGGGTCCAGGGTCCGTACCAACCCAACGTGACCTCGATCGATTCCGATCTTGCCTCAGTTTCCGCCGACGCCGAGGATGAAAATTGCGCAGCAGTTGGACCCGAGGGCGGCTCAAGTTCGGGCAATTTCACGACGTCTGTTGCGGGCCAAGCTCCCGCGCTGGGCGCCATTGAGGCACTCTGACTCACAGTAAAGTCGAGGCCTTGCTCCGAGACTATCCCTCTGTATTGACTGCCCGCGTAGTCGAGATAAAGATTGCCATCACCGGAGGGCTGCACACTTAAAAATGCGTAGGAGAGGGGATCCCCTAACACCGAACCCCGATAATAGCGACGGCCGGATACATACTTCCGAGGATCGAGCGGTTTGCCATCCAGCAATACCCGCCTGCCATCGGCAAATGGGTCGACATGGACCAAATTCAGTGGAACCAGATCACCCGTGTCGAGCGTTATAGATGCACGAGTAGATGAATCGCCGGACACATACAGCTGACGGAGCTCGCTGGTGTCGTCGACATTATCAAGCCTGATTTCTGACTTGATGTCTTGCGAGACTGCAAGCACTGGGCAACAGCAGACAAATAAAACGCAGGCGGCTTTGAAAAAGCCACTGGGTGAACGTTTGAGCGCAATTTGCCTCAGTCGCATGAAACACCCTTCGCTTGTTTCGAGGTACATACGGACTCAAGTAACGTAGCATGTCTCGTGATCGAATGCCTCTGTAAGGTCGCTGCATGGAGATTTATCGAGTTGGCGGCGCAGTCCGCGACACGCTGCTTGGCCACCCACATCACGAGACCGACTGGGTTGTCGTGGGCAGTACGCCAGAGGAAATGCTGACGGCAGGCTACACACAGGTGGGTCGAGACTTCCCCGTTTTTTTACATCCCGAGACCAAAGAAGAGTATGCGCTGGCGCGCACTGAACGAAAAACAGCGCCGGGACATCAGGGGTTTGCAGTGCATGCCGACCCATCCGTCACGCTAGAACAAGACCTCGAGCGGCGTGACCTCACCATCAATGCCATGGCGATGGATGATGATGGCACGGTGATTGATCCCTATCGCGGTCAAACAGATCTCAAGGCAAAACGTCTACGCCATGTGTCGCCTCATTTTGTCGAAGACCCACTACGGGTGCTAAGAGTCGCTCGTTTTGCTGCACGCTATCACCATCTTGGTTTTCGCATCGCGGATGACACCCTCGCACTGATGACTGACATCGTTGCTGCTGGCGAGCTAACCCACCTGTCTTTGGAGCGGGTGTGGGTTGAGACCGAGAAGGCGCTCGGCGAGCAACACCCAGCGGTCTACTGGCAGGTGTTGACCGACTGTGGCGCGCTGGCAGTGCTCCTACCGGAACTCGAGGTATCACAAGGTATCGCAGCGCTTGCCCGCACCGCCCCCGGCACGCGGCGAGTCGATGCTCGCTGGGCAGCGCTCTTGGCTGACCTCCCAGAATCCCGCGCACTAAAAGCCAGTAAGCGACTCAAAGCGCCGAGGCGTTTCACCCTTTTAGCGACGAAGGTGAGCGCCTGGCGAGCTGAAGTAAAGGCGGCACTCCGAGATGCCGAGTCGTGCGCGGCATTACTCGTGGGACTAGATGCGCTGCGGCGGGACGAGCCCTTCGAGGGGTTCTGCTACACACTGCTGGCGATGGAGCAGAATGCGCCGGAGGCCGAGCGATCGATTCAACTACTTCGCGAAGCTCGCACCGCGGCGCAGGCCATTAGGGCAACCGATATTGCGGATGAGGGTTTGGCGGGGCCTAATTTGGGTGCCGCGATCCTCGCAGCGCAAATCGACCGAATCCGCGCTACTCTGAGGTCATAAACCAGAGGGCGCATTAGGGCCGCGAGATGGCCACGCCAACGCCATCTGCCGCCTCCACCGCGCCCGGTTTGGTAATCGTCAACCCCAGCCCCGCGATCGAGAACTCTGCCAGTAACAGCGTTGCGAGGTGCTCTGCCAACGCCTCGAGTAGCTGAAAGCGCGACTCATCACAGACAGCAATCACTCGCTGGGAAATCGTGGCGTAATCCAGAGCATCTGCCAAAGCATCGGTTTGCGCCGCCCGCGTGAAATCCGCCTTGAGCTCAAGATCGATCACCAGTGTCTGGCGAATATCGCGCTCCCAGTCATAGCAACCGATTACTGAAGTTGCCTGCAGGCCTTTAATGAACACGGTATCCATTACGCACCAGCCATAGGGGCATTGAGCGCTGTCATGGGCCACCGCGGCCGCACTTCGGCTTCGGGCCCATCGCACTCCCCCACCGCCAATCGGAGCGCGCCGGCGTAGGCAATCATCGCGCCGTTGTCAGTGCAAAGCTTGGGCGCAGGATAAAACACCTCACAGCGCTCTTTACGCAGCTTTTCCTCAAGTGCTGCGCGCAATCGCACGTTGGCGCTCACACCACCGGCCATCACCAGCCGGGTGAGATTTTCCTGTTTGAGCGCTCGGCGGCATTTGATGACCAGTGTATCCACCACTGCCGCTTCAAAAGCACGCGCAATGTCAGCTTTGTCCTGATCACTGACCTGACCGTTGACCTCATGGGCGCGTACCGTGGTCAACGTGTGGGTCTTGAGGCCCGAAAAACTGAAGTCCAGTCCGCCCCGCTTCACCATGGGTCGCGGGAACTCAAAGCGGTCGGGGTCGCCCTGCTCTGCAAGCCTCGCCACATGCGGCCCACCGGGGTAGGGCAGCCCCAGCATTTTCGCGGTCTTGTCGAAGGCTTCTCCCGCGGCATCATCAAGTGACTCACCGAGCAACGAGTACTGCCCGAGGCCATCCACCCGCACTAGCTGGGTATGCCCCCCCGAAACCAGCAGCGCCACGAAGGGATATTCGGGGACCGCGTCCGCTTCATGCTCCGCCAACATGGGCGCCAGCAGATGCCCTTCCATATGGTGCACGCCCAAGCTGGGCACACCGAGGCCCGCCGCGATCGCCCGGCCCAGCGTGGCACCTACCATCAAGGCGCCGACCAGCCCAGGGCCCGCGGTATAAGCCACGCCCTCGATATCACTGCGGGCAATGCCGCCCTCGGTCAGCACCTGATCAATTAACGGCAGGGTTTTACGCACGTGGTCGCGGCTGGCCAGCTCGGGCACCACACCGCCGTACTCCGCGTGAATGTCGATCTGGGAGTACAGTGCGTCCGCCAACAAACCCCGCTCGGTGTCATACAGCGCCACCCCGGTCTCATCACAGCTGGTTTCTATGCCCAATATCTTCATTGCGCTCTTGTCCGCGTTCTATGTGCCCTGACTGCTATGCGCCCTATGTGAGTGGCCCATCGCCTATCTGCGGCCATTCCAACACGGTCGATTTTCATGGCCGGGTTACCGGCCGCTAAATATCTTGCTCAATATGCGAACTCCCCTCGGCTAGGCGGTCATCGCATACTCCTAAAACCTGAGTTGGGTCCAGCAAAGCGCACCCACACCAACCAGCTCCGCTCCGAGACCGGAAAAACGGCAATTAACCGGTCTTACTCGGCGAATCCCGCGGGCTGTCAGGCCCAAAAAGGGGCAAAAACTAACATGTCCCAGCGCTTTGCAAAATAAGGGCTTCGTGCCTATACTGCGCGCCCGCAAAACGGGTGCACCCGATTTTGCGGGGTTTATTGACCACAGGATAGATGAATGCCCTCTATTAAGATTAAAGAGAACGAGCCGTTTGACGTAGCCTTGCGTCGCTTCAAGCGCTCCTGCGAGAAAGCCGGCCTGATTGCCGAAGTCCGTAAGCGCGAGCACTATGAGAAGCCAACCACTATTCGCAAGCGCGCTGCCGCGGCTGCGGTCAAGCGTCACGCTAAAAAGGTGTCTCGCGAGAACCGCAAGCGCCAGCGCCTCTACTGATACCTCGGGCGCGGCACGAAGCCGCCCGCCTCTCCGCTCCCCATGAGTGAGACCCTGTCTCTCGTCGCACAAATCAAAGCAGCCATGAAAGCTGCCATGAAAGCCCGCGAGAAAGAAACCCTAGCCACCATTCGCCTGATTCAGGCGGAATTCAAACGTGTTGAAGTCGACGAGCGCATTGAAATCGATGACGCCCGCGCGCTTGCAATCATGGATAAAATGGTCAAGCAGCGCCGGGACTCTGCCACGCAATATCGCGACGCGAACCGCCCGGAGCTTGCGGACGTGGAAGACGCCGAGATCGCGGTCATACAGACCTTCCTACCCGCACAACTCTCTGCTGAAGAAATCGACGCCCTCATCGACGAGGCGCTCGCTGGTATCGATGCGGAAGGCATGGCCGCTATGGGCCCCTTGATGGGCAAGCTCAAGCCCCAGCTTCAAGGCCGTGCGGACATGGGCGAGGTCTCTCAACGCGTGAAGGCCAAACTCGGCGCCTGAAACCCTTGTGCCCCACTCTTGGCTGGCCGCAAAAACCGTAGCGCTTGCCCTGCCCCAGTGAGCGGGTCACACTGACTCACTAAATCACCGCACCAACCGACTAACCGCACGGGCTGCCAACGGCACTACTC
>JAHEJH010000329.1 GCA_024638905.1 Luminiphilus sp. | reverse complement strand
CTCTGCCGGAGCACCTGCGAAGCACTGCGCATTCTTCATCCAAAGCTGGGCAACCTCGCCCTCACACACCAATTGGGTATCGGCGATGTTACGAGTCTGGGTGACCACCTGGGCGAACTCATGTGCCATGCCGCGAATGACCTGATCGCTATCTGGGTTCCCGTACTCCCATGACTCGCCGGACGGCGAGGTCAAGCGGAGCGCAGGCGGCTCCTCCGGCACTTCCATGCCACGCACCGTAAAAGACCAGCCAAAGGTATTCACACCCAGTACCACGATGTTGCGGATGCGATCATCCTCGCTGCGTTCAATACCGAGCTCATCAGCAATCGCCTGACCGTGTGCCCAGGTTTCCATCTGCCGTGCGGTAATCGATGAACGGGCACTCATACTTGGCCCCACCCAGGAGACGCGGTCAGAAGGGTCAGCCTGCTGGTAGGCCGCCGCGACCTCGCGAAATCCGGTTTGCCACAGAGACACCAAATCCAGACCACCCTCGGGAAATTTAACGAGCTCAATGTCTGGCAGGGTTTTACCCGCCATCATGGCCTCTACAGCAGGCTTGAGCTCTGCCTGAAAATCATCGGGCGCCGTGAGCGCAAGGTTCGCCATGTGGTTCCAGAAATGCAGGTGGCGCATGATCGTCTCAAAGGTCCAGGACTTGAACCCCGTTGGATGACTGAAATCGCTGGCCTGCAGCGGCGCGATCAGCTGCTCCAATGCTTCTGACTCGGCTAAAAAATCACTCGCCTGTTGCATGATGACTCCTGAAATCGGTTACGTGAGGCCTGCGCTGGCTAAGGCCGGATTACTCGCCATCGGCCTCTTCAATCACCATGATGACATCTCCCGCCGCCATCTGCTGACCAACCTGCCCATTCAATTGCTGCACCACACCGGACACCGGTGCCAGAATTTCATGCTGCATTTTCATGGCCTCAAACACCGCCAGTCGCTGGTCTTTTTCCACCGACTGATCAGCCTCGACTAACAGCGTGACGAGCTGACCGTGCATCGGGGCCTGAACCTTACCGCCTTGCGCGTCCTCTGCCGACTCCGGGGGAATGAGATCCGTATTAATCAGCGTCACTTCCGACTGATCTGTCGCCAGCATCAGTGCAGCGGCATCACTCTGGTGATAACCCAGCACCACGCGCTGACCATCCAGAAACAACGTGACGTTGTCTGTATTAAGCGTTTGCAATGTGACACTGTGCGACACCTCCATCAGCGTCACCGTGAACTGCTCTGCGCTGTTTGAGGTAATGTCTGCAGTGAACGCAGCGTCCCCCACCTCGAAGTGATGCCGTCTCGTCACCGGCCCGGTCGACACCCAACCTCGCAACTCTTCATTCACCGACAGCGCGCTGGCGAAATGCTGCTCCGCCGCGAGAATCTGCTGGAGCACGATGCCCGCCGCTAGGGTACCCGTCGTCGGTTGCGCGGGAGCGAAGCCCTCCGGGTAGTGCTGATCAATGTAATCAGTGGTCGCCCCACCCTCGATAAAGTTCGGCTGATCCAACAACTCCAGTAAAAACGCGCGGTTATGGGTGACACCCGCCAGCGCGGTGCTCTGCAGTGCCGAGCGGAGTTTCAATCTCGCCGTTTCGCGAGTCTCTCCCCAAGCAATGATCTTGGCGACCATCGAATCATAGAAGGGCGAGATGGCGTCGCCACTCTCGATCCCTGAATCCACCCGCACACCCTCTCCCGCGGGAACACTGAACAGTGACACCGGACCCGCGCTGGGCAAAAACGCCGCTGCCGGGTCCTCTGCGCAGAGTCTCACCTCAATCGCATGGCCAAAGAGATCAATATCTTCCTGCGCGGCGGGCAACGACTCTCCCTGAGCCACGCGGATCTGCCATTGCACGAGGTCAAACCCCGTGACGCATTCGGTCACCGGGTGCTCAACCTGCAGGCGGGTATTCATCTCCAGAAAATAAAACTCGCCGCTGGCATCGAGCAGAAACTCCACCGTGCCGGCGCCCACATAATTCACCGCCCGCGCCGCCTCTACTGCAGCGGTACCCATCGCTTCGCGCAGCTCTGGCGTCATGATGGGGCACGGAGATTCCTCTACGACCTTCTGGTGCCGCCGCTGCAGCGAGCAGTCGCGCTCACCCAGATGAATCAC
>JAHEJH010000325.1 GCA_024638905.1 Luminiphilus sp. | reverse complement strand
AACACGGAGCCGCTCGTGCGGTTGAATGTTGAGGGCAAGGGCACTGCGGACGCGCTTTCGGCACACGTGAGTGCGATTGCGGATTTGCTTGGCGGGACACGTGCATAAGTCTGCCGATAATGGGGCGTTATGGGCAGTTGCGAAGCAATCATAAGATAGTGGCTGACGGTCAGCAGCAGAGTGCCAGCGGCGCACCACGGCGTGAGTTCTTGCACGTGGACGACATGGCAGCCGCGTCGCTCTTCGTGCTGAACCTACACAAGAAAACCTACGACGAAAATACGGACCCGATGCTGAGCCACATTAACGTTGGCACTGGTTTGGACATTTCTATCCTCGAGCTTGCCCAGCTGGTGGCCAAGGTGACTAGTTTTAAGGGAAAGAACAGCACCGACCCCACGAAACCTGACGGCACTTTGCGCAAACTCATGAACGTGGGGCGCCTGGCCCAAATGGGGTGGAGCGCGGGCATACAGCTCGAGCCGGGCCTGGCGGATACTTACCAGTGGTATCTCGCTAATATCGAGACAGTCCGGGCGTGAGAAATAACTAAGATGACACAACTCATTCATCCCGTCCTACTCTGCGGTGGCTCCGGCACGCGCCTTTGGCCCCTGTCCCGCAAGTCGCACCCCAAGCAGTTTGTAAAACTTCTGGGCGAGGAGAGCCTCTTCCAGGCCTCCGCGCGCCTGCTTTCTGGTGCCGGCTTCGCCGCGCCATCTGTCGTGACGGGCTCCGACTTCCGCTTCATGGTGGTTAAGCAGCTTGCCGCCGTTGAAATTGCGCCGCAGAGTATTTTAATCGAGCCATCTGCGCGCAACACAGCCGCCGCAATTTGTGCCGCGGCTGTCGCACTTCAGGCCCAAAATGGTGACAGCCTGATGCTCGTCGCCCCGTCAGACCACGTCATTACCGACGCAGAACAGTTTAGGTCAACTGTTGAGGCGGCGGCAAAAACCGCTCTTGATGGGCAAATTGTGACTTTTGGTATTCGCCCTGACCGCGCCGAGACAGGCTATGGGTGGCTGGAGCTTACGGCCCAGCCCTCCAACGCCTTCGCCCCCGAAGCTCAGCGCCTAGCTTCGTTTGTTGAAAAGCCCGACGCCGAAACAGCCGAGACCCTATTGAGTGGCGGCATGCACTTGTGGAATGCGGGCATATTCCTCTTCTCTACATCCACCATTCTGAGTGCCTTCGCTGAGTTCGCGCCGGAAACACTTTCTAAAGTGCGCAACGCATTTAGCACCGCTGAGACCGATCTTGGCTTCACGCGCCTGGCTGCTGAGCCCTGGTCTACCCTCGAAGACATCTCCATCGACTACGCCGTGATGGAGCGCGCCCCCAACCTCTCAGTGATGCCCTACGGCGGCTCGTGGTCAGACTTGGGAGATTGGCAGGCTATTTGGCGTGAGAGAGAAGCTGACGGCGCCGGCGTCGTGACGAGCGGGCCGTCGACGGCGATCGATTGTAAGAATACTCTGCTGCACGCTACCAGCGACACCCAACAACTTGTCGCGATGGGGCTCGAGGACATCATCGCCGTGGCAATGCCAGACGCCGTACTCGTGACGCATAAAGATCGCGCCCAGGACGTCAAGATGGCCGTCACGAACCTTAAGGCAAAGGGCGTGGCACAGGCGGAGACCCTACCCCGCGACTACCGCCCCTGGGGCTGGTACGAAAGCATAGCGCTGGGGCCGCGGTTTCAGGTGAAGCGGATAGTTGTTAATCCGGGCGCTGCGCTCTCTCTCCAGTCCCACAACCACCGATCTGAGCACTGGGTCGTCGTTGAGGGAACCGCTAAGGTCACGATCGACCACGACGTCAAGACAGTGACCGAGAACCAGTCGGTCTACATTCCCCTCGGTGCAGTGCACCGCATGGAAAACCCGGGCAAACTTCCCCTCACCCTAATTGAGGTACAGACGGGAAGTTACTTTGGTGAGGATGACATCATTAGGTATGATGACGTCTACGCCCGCGGACAGAGTGTAAAGGGCTGATGGAGCCAACTGCTTTTCGCTCCATCACGAAGATGTCCAAGCTCCGGATGCATCGTAGATCACAGGCCCTAAGATAAGCACTTATGGGATCCGACTTTTTAAGATTATAGGTATCTGGGCATTATTAAAATGACTAACGCTATAAACAAGATGAAACA
>JAHEJH010000087.1 GCA_024638905.1 Luminiphilus sp. | reverse complement strand
CCTGAGAGGGCATCACGGGCTGTGGCGTCACGGGGAAAGGCGCGATTTTGGCAGTGCCGCCTTCAGAGATGCGCGCGGCGCCCTCTTTGTCCACTTCGTCGATGCGAACGATGGACTGCAACGGAATGTAGCTTCGTTTCACACCCGAGAACTCGTTCTTGAGCTTCTCTTCGCCCGGGTCAACCAGAATCTGGGAGCGCTCGCCAAAAACCAACTCTTCTATTTCGACAAAACCCCACATATCACTCTGATAGATCTGCCGGGCAAAAACCTCGTAGACCTGGCCACCATTGTGGAAAATGACTTTGTACATAGGCTGAGACGACATGAGGGCTCCAAGCGAACCGAGGTGGTGCTGAAAAAGGGGCGGAATGGTAACACTTTGCGAACAAAGCTCCACCTCGGGTCAAAAACCCTGCCCGCAGGCGCTATACTCCGCGCCCTTGGCCATTATTGAGTCACCTCGCATGGCGAGTCACATGGACAAAAAATGAGTAACCCGGGCACCAAAAAGCTGTTTGTCGAGACGCACGGCTGCCAGATGAACGAGTACGATTCCGCGCGGATGGCCGATCTCTTGGGTGCCAGCCACGGTCTCGAGCAAACCGATTCGGCCGATGAGGCGGACGTTCTGTTGCTCAACACCTGCTCGATTCGCGAAAAGGCGCAGGAGAAGGTGTTCCACCAGTTGGGTCGCTGGAAGCACCTGAAGCAGAGAAACCCTGATCTGATTATTGGTGTGGGCGGCTGTGTGGCCAGCCAGGAAGGCGCAGAAATCGGTAAGCGGGCGCCCTATGTCGACCTGATCTTTGGCCCGCAAACACTCCACCGACTGCCCGAAATGATCGATGATCGTCGCCGGGGAGAGCCCGTCGTCGTCGATGTCAGCTTCCCCGAGATCGAGAAATTTGATCGCTTGCCAGAGCCCAGTGTCGAGGGCCCAACGGCCTTCGTTTCGATCATGGAAGGCTGCAGCAAATACTGCACGTTTTGCGTGGTCCCCTACACCCGCGGCGAGGAAGTCTCGCGGCCGGTGGACGATGTCATCGCCGAAATCGCGGGTTTAGCAGACCGCGGGGTAAAAGAGGTCAACCTGCTCGGGCAGAACGTGAACGCTTTTCGCGGGCGCAACCACCTAGACGAGATCGTTGATTTCGCTGAGTTGCTGCACCTGGTGAATCTGGTGCCGGGCATCGAGCGGATTCGCTACACCACGTCCCACCCGGTCGAGTTCACCGATGCAATTGTGGCCTGCTACGCCGAAATACCCGCGCTGGTCGACCATCTGCACCTGCCCGTGCAGAGCGGCTCGGATCGAATCCTTATGGCCATGAAGCGCGGACACACCGCACTCGAGTACAAGGCAACGATCCGTGCGCTACGTAAGATTCGGCCTAACATCTCGCTGTCCTCCGACTTCATCATTGGCTTCCCCGGCGAAACCGAGGCCGATTTCGCGGCCACGATGAAATTGATTGAAGAGATCGGCTTCGATAACTCGTTTAGCTTTATCTACAGCGCGCGGCCCGGCACGCCCGCCGCTGAACTGCCCGATGAAGTGTCGGAGGCGGTCAAAAAGCAGCGACTGCATATTCTTCAGGCACGCATTGCCCAACAGGCACAGCAGATTGCCGAGTCGATGGTGGGCACGACCCAGCGCATATTGGTCACTGGCTACGCGAAAAAAGACCCCGGACAGCTCTCTGGGCGCACGGAAAATAACCGTGTGGTGAACTTCGCCTCTCAAAACACCGCCCTGATCGGCCAATTTGCCGAGGTCGAGATTACGGCGGCTTATACCAACTCGCTACTGGGGCGTCAGATCGACCCCGTTTAATGCCCTAAACGGGAGTTGACTCAGCCGGCAAGGCGAGTATCGTTTGTTTCCCAATGTGAAAGAGGCGGCGTGAAAACCGTTGGACACAGAGCAATCGGCGCCCGAGGTCACCCCTCCGGGTCTGGCCTCACATATCACCCTCTCCCTCGAACCTAACGATGCACGTAATCTGGCAGCTCTCTGCGGGCAGCTGGACAGCCATCTGCGCCAGATCGAAAAGCGTCTCGACATCACGATCCAAAACCGCAGCAATCACTTTGAACTGCGGGGCGCCCATGAGCGCTGTCAGATCGCAGCCTCACTGCTGTCGTCGCTGTACACGGATATCGAAAATGGCGCTCAGCTGAGCCCGGAGAGCATTCACCTGCGCCTTCAGGAGGCAGACCTCGAACTGCTCAGCGAACCCCAGACTGCGGATATCGCCACCGATACGACGGGGCTCATTCGCACCAAACGGCTCTCGGTCAGGCCGCGGGGGCAAAACCAGCGCCAATACGTATCGGCCATCAACACCCATGACATCAACTTTGGCGTAGGCCCTGCCGGCACCGGTAAAACCTATCTGGCGGTCGCGTGCGCGGTGCGCGCGCTACTCAACGAGCAAGTAAAGCGCATACTGCTGGTGCGCCCGGCCGTCGAAGCAGGCGAGCGCCTGGGTTTCCTGCCCGGCGACCTGTCTCAGAAGGTTGACCCCTATCTGCGGCCACTCTACGACGCACTCTATGAAATGCTGGGTTTCGAGACGGTGAACAAGTACATCGAGCGGCACATCATTGAAGTGGCGCCCCTCGCCTTTATGCGCGGCCGCACCCTTAACCACGCGTTCATCATTCTGGACGAAGCGCAGAACACCACCCGCGAGCAGATGAAAATGTTCCTGACCCGAATCGGTTTCGGATCCACCGCGGTCGTGACGGGCGACACCAGCCAGATTGATCTCCCCAAAGGCACGCAGAGCGGCCTGACTCATGCCATGACGGTGCTGGAAGAGGTGGCCGGCATCACCTTTACCCAGTTCGGCAATAAGGATGTCGTCCGACATCCACTGGTGCAGAGGGTCGTGAGCGCCTACGACGCCTTTGAGCAAGGCAACGCATCACCCCGCGGCGAGGGTCCTCCGTGAATATCCTGCTATCCGTTGACCGCGCCACCGCAATCGACTCGCCCGCTGACGCCACACTGCAGGGCTGGGTAAGTCACACGCTGACACAGACCTCATCTTCGCCAGAGCCGACTCCAGAACTGTCTATCCGTATTACCGACAATGAAGAGGCGGCCGATCTCAATCAAAGCTACCGCGCTAAAGCAGGCCCCACTAACGTGCTGTCCTTCCCCGCCGATGTGCCGGCAGAGACTGGCTCTGGATTGCTGGGCGACCTGGTGATCTGCGCGCCGCTGGTGCAGCTCGAGGCGGCACAACAACATAAATCCGAGGAGGCCCACTGGGCGCACCTTGTCATTCATGGTGTCCTGCATCTCTTAGGCCACGACCACCAGATTCCTGCGGAAGCCGAGCAGATGGAAGCCCTCGAAATTGATTTACTCGGGCACCTTGGCTTTCCCAACCCCTATAACCATGAACAGCCCCAGGAGGGCTTATCAACGTGAACGATGAACGCAAGCTGGAATCGGAAGAACGATCCTGGCTGGACCGACTGACACATTTCATCAGCGGCGAACCCCAGAATAAATCTGACCTCGAGGGAGTGCTCTCACTGGCTGAGGAGCACGAGATCATCGATGAGGATGCGCGCAAAATCATGGAAGGCGCATTGCTCGTAACCGACATGCAGGTGCGGGACATCATGATTCCCCGCGCGCAGATGATTGTGATTGACTCTGATCAGCCGCTTCAGGGGGCACTGCCCAAAATTGTCCAATCTGGCCACTCGCGCTATCCAGTAATCGGAGATGGTATCGACGACGTCATCGGCATGCTGTTGGCCAAGGACCTGTTGCCGCTGATTCAGAGTGACGGCGATGTGCCGAGCATCACGGAACTGATGCGGCCGGTCATTGCCGTCCCTGAGAGCAAGCGTCTCAACGTCTTGCTGCGAGAATTCCGGCAGAACCGCAACCACATGGCGATCGTGATCGACGAGTATGGTGGCATCGCCGGGCTGATCACTATCGAGGATGTGCTCGAGGAGATTGTGGGTGAAATTGAGGATGAGACCGATGTTGAAGAAGGGCAGCTGATTCGTCCCGTCAACGACAACTCATTTATGGTCGAGGCGCTCACACCCATCGAGGATTTCAACGAATTCTTTGACACCGCATTCAGCGACGAGGAGTTCGACACGATTGGCGGCCTGGTGATCAATGCATTTGGGCAATTGCCAACCCGCAACCAATCGATTCGACTTGATCAATTCGAGTTCAAGGTCATCCATGCCGACGACCGCCGACTCACCCGTTTGCGGGTAACAACCGAAGCCACTGACACCATAAGCTGATGCTCGACAGAGTCCCCAGTTGGGGCGCCGCCTTGCTGGCTGGCGTCATTTTTCCGCTCGGCCTCGCCCCGTTTGACGTCTGGCCCGTTATTCCTCTCAGCGCTGGCCTCCTCTATACGGCACTGAATCGCACCCAGCGGCCGGGGGGCACCGGATTTGCCTACGGCGTAGGTTTCTTCGGCGCGGGCGTCTCATGGGTGTATGTGAGTATCCATGTCTACGGCAATACGCCCGTCTGGCTGGCGGTGGGCCTCACGACCGTCTTCTGCGGCGGTCTGGCGCTGCTTTTTGCCGCACAGGGTACGGCCTTTGCACGACTCGCAAGCCGACATCCGGCATGGCGAGCGGTTCAGTTTGCCTCGTTATGGGTGCTTTTCGAATGGCTGCGTAGCTGGCTGCTCACCGGTTTCCCTTGGCTCTATGCTGGCTATGGCGCACTCGATTCACCCTTGGCGGGGTGGATTCCAGTGGTCGGTGTCTACGGCGCCTCCTGGTTCCTCGTCGCAATCGGCTGTTTAGTTGCCAATGCCTTGAGTCAGCCGCGCGATACCGGACGCTGGGTGGGCACTGCAGCACTGGTGGGTCCGTTGGTGATAGCAGGCCTGCTCTTGCAGCGCACGGAGTGGACCATTCCTGCGGGAGAGGCGATCACGGTCGCGGTCGTGCAACCCAATGTGCCGTTGAAGGAAAAATGGGACCCGCGCTTCCGCAAGCAGATCGTGTCTGACTTTGGCGCGCGTTCGACAACGCTCGCTCAGGACCATGATCTGATTGTCTGGCCCGAGTCGGCGTTGCCCGGCTACCGAGACCGGTTGCTGGATGTTATCGAGCCGGTCGACCAGCAACTCGCGCTACTGGGTAGCTCACTCATCACCGGCATTGCCACCCGCGATACCACGGGGCGCTACAACAGCATCACGGCCCTCGGCGCCGGGTCCGGGACGTATCACAAGCAGAAGCTGGTGCCCTTCGGGGAGTATGTGCCGCTGGAACGCTGGCTCAGGGGCGTAATCGCCTTTTTCGACCTACCCATGTCGCAGTTCGTTGCCGGCAAGACCTCGCAGCGCCCTCTCCTCGCCGGCAACCTACCGGTTACGCCCTTCATCTGCTACGAGATTGTTTACCCCGACTTCGTGCAACGCTACGCCCGAGACGCGGCACTCCTCGTGACCATCAGTAATGACACCTGGTTTGGCCAAAGCGCTGGCCCCTGGCAGCACTTCCAAATGGCCCGCTATCGCGCGGTCGAGCTCGGACGTGACCTGATCCGTGGCACCAATGACGGGGTCAGCGCCCTGATCACGTCCAAGGGCGTTGTCACCTCGACGGCATCGCAGTTCACCGAGACGGTGATCAGCGGCTCCGTGCAACCGCGTTCAGGGAACACGCCCTTTGCCGCAACAGGCAGCCTGCCCATCTGGGTTTTCGCCCTGATCACCCTCGTGTTGGGTCGGGATCGCGCCTAATACTGGTAAACTCTGCGCGGCCCCGCTGGGGCTGCGTCGGACGACAAACGCAATCGGGATAAAGCCAGCGTCTCCCGCTGCTGTGATTGAGGAACAATGAGTCAGGAATACACACCGCAAACCTTGGAACTGGAGCTACAGGCCGAGTGGGCTGAGTCCGGTCGTTTCGCCGTGCAGCCCGATGAGGCGCGGGATAAGTTTTACTGCCTGGCCATGTTCCCCTACCCCAGCGGCAAGCTTCATATGGGGCACGTGCGCAACTACACCATTGCGGACGTGATCGCGCGCTACCAGCGCATGCAAGGGAAGAACGTGCTGCAACCGATGGGCTGGGACGCCTTTGGACTTCCCGCCGAGAATGCGGCTATTGCCAACAAGGTTGCGCCCGCGGCCTGGACCCGGGAAAACATCGACCACATGCGCGCCCAATTACAGCGACTGGGCTATGCCTATGATTGGGACAGGGAAATCGCCACCTGCGACCCGCAGTACTATCAGTGGGAGCAATGGTTTTTTACCCAACTCTACGAGCGGGGCCTCGTCTACAAAAAAATGGCCACGGTGAACTGGGATCCCGTAGACCAGACCGTGCTGGCCAATGAACAGGTCATCGATGGTCGCGGCTGGCGCTCGGGCGCCGTGGTCGAGCGGCGCGAGATCCCGCAATGGTTTATTCGCATTACCGCCTATGCCGAAGAATTGTTGGAGGGCCTGGACACGCTGGACGGCTGGCCCGAGGCCGTGCGCACCATGCAGCGAAACTGGATTGGAAAAAGCCGCGGCGTGGAGCTGGCGTTTGGATTGGATGAACCTATTGCCAATCTCGATCGCATTGAGGTCTACACCACCCGGCCCGATACGCTCTACGGTGTGACCTACATCAGTCTGGCCGCAGAACATCCCATTACGCTGGCGCTGGCTGAGAACAATACTGAACTCGCCGAATTCATCTCCGCCTGCAAGCAAGCATCGGTCGCCGAAGCCGACATGGCGCAGGCCGAGAAGCTCGGCATGGATACGGGCTTGCGTGCCACCCATCCGCTGACCGGCGAGGCCATCCCCGTTTGGGTCGCCAACTATGTATTGATGGACTACGGTTCAGGCGCCGTCATGGCGGTGCCGGCGCACGATGAGCGCGACTGGGAGTTTGCCTGCAAGTACTCGCTCCCGATGAAAACGGTGGTCTGTGATCCCGACGGCAAGCCCGCGGAGACCGCGGACAGCGCCTACACGGAATACGGCGTGCTGACCGCGTCTGCAGAATTCGATGGGAGCAACTTTGACGAGGCCTTTGAGGGCATCGCTGCGCGGCTTGAGGCCGTTGGGATGGGCCAAACCACCACCCAGTTCCGATTAAGAGACTGGGGCGTCTCCCGCCAACGCTACTGGGGGACGCCAATCCCCATGCTCAACCTGAAAGACGGACAAGACATACCCATTCCGGCCGATCGACTGCCCTCATTGCTACCCGAAGACGTGGCAATGGATGGTGTCACCTCACCCATCAAGGCCGATCCCGAATGGCGCCGGTTTGAGCTTGAGGGGCAGCCCTGCGAGCGCGAAACCGACACCTTCGACACCTTCGTTCAGTCATCGTGGTACTACGCGCGCTTCACCTGCCCACACTACACCGACGGCATGATCGACAGCGATCAGGCGAATTATTGGCTACCCGTGGATCAGTATGTTGGCGGCATTGAACACGCCATTTTGCACCTGCTCTACTCCCGCTTCTTTCATAAACTGATGCGCGACGCCGGATTGGTAAGTAGCGACGAGCCTTTCACGCGACTGCTCACACAGGGCATGGTGCTGAAAGACGGCGCCAAGATGTCTAAGTCCAAAGGCAACACGGTTGACCCGCAAGAATTGATCGATCGTTATGGCGCCGACACGGTGCGTTTGTTCAGCATGTTTGCAGCACCCCCCGAGCAGTCACTCGAGTGGTCAGACTCAGGGGTCGAGGGCGCCAATCGTTTTATCAGACGGCTGTGGCGGCTGGTGCATGACTTCGATACTGACGGCACCGAGTCACTGCCTGACTCACTGAACGGCGAGCAAAAAAATCTGCGGCGTAAAATCCACGAGACCATGGCCAAAGTCAGCGACGACTATGGTCGCCGACAAACCTTTAATACCGCCGTGGCGGCGGTGATGGAGCTTTGCAATGAACTCGGGCGCCACCCGACCGAGCACAGCGGTGATCGCGCTGTCATCGACGAGGGTTTGCGCGCAGTGCTGCAGTTGCTGTGGCCCATCACGCCGCACCTCAGCGAGCACCTGTGGCAGGCCCTGACAGGCGAAGCGTTCAAGGAAAGTCAGTGGCCCGATGTCGACGACACTGCCCTGAGCCGCGACGAGTTGGAGATCGTGGTGCAGGTCAATGGTAAGGTAAGGGGCAAAATCAGCGTGCCCGCCTCCGCAGACAATGCAGAAATTGAGGCGATGGCCAAAAGTCAGGAGAACGTGCAGCGGTTTCTGGCGGATACGACCATCCGTAAAGTCATTGTCGTGCCCCAGAAGCTGGTGAATATCGTCGCGCAATGATCGACCACGACAACACCACTCACAGTGCTGCCTACGGCACCATCCGATGCTCACTGGGCCAAAGCTCATCAGGCCAAAGCGCATTAGGTAAATGGATCTGCTTGTCCGCGATGCTGATGTGTCTGGCCGGATGCGGCTTCCAACTCAAAGGCAGTGATGCCGCTAGCAGCAGCGCCAAACTCGAAGGCATGACCCTCCAACTGATCAGCAGCCAGCCCCGATCTGAGCTGACCCGGGAGGTGTCCAGAGCACTGAGCGCCACGGGCCTAATGCTGTTGGAGGAAGGCGACGCCGCGCTGACTTTGAGGCTACAACCCGAGCAGTTCACGCAGCGCAATTTGTCACTGACTGCGCAGGCCAGAGCGGCAGAACTCGAGCTCACGCTGTTCACCGATTTCACGCTTAATCAGCCAGAGTCGGATCCGATTGAGGCGCGCGCGACCGTGATTCGGCAGATGCTCAACGACCCCCGCAACGTGGTCGGTAAAACCGAAGAGATGCGGCTGCTTCGCGAAGAGATGCGCCGTGACCTCGCCGATCAAATTGCCCGTCGCGTTAGCCACAGCCTGGGCAGCTGATGCAACTGAAGCCCCCGCAGCTCGCTGACCATCTCTCACAACATCTTGCACCCTGCTATCTGGTTTCAGGCGATGAGCCACTGATTGTGCAGGAGTGCACCGATGCCATTCGCACTGCGGCTCGCGCCGCAGGCTGTGCGGAGCGCCAGCGCATTACCATCTCTGGCAAAGACGATTGGTTGGAGCTTGGTCATAGTGCCGGCTCGCTATCCCTTTTTGCCGATCGAAAATTAATTGAAGTGCAACTTCCCAGCGGCAAGCCTGGAACCGAGGGCAGTAAGGCGATACAAGAGTACCTCGCTGGAGAGCAGGAGGATGTCCTGCTCATCATCAGCGGGCGCATCGATAAACAGTCGCAGAAGAGCAAATGGTACGTCGCGCTGGATCAGGCGGGGATCGTACTCCCGGTGTGGCCGATCTCTCCGGCCGAGTTACCCGGCTGGATAGCTGCCCGCATGAAGACCGCTGGCCTGACCGCAGACAACGACGCTGTGACGCTGCTGGCCGAGCGACTGGAAGGCAACCTGCTCGCGGCGTCGCAGGAAATCGAAAAGTTGCGGCTGCTACATGGCGAGCAGACCATCACCGCCGAGTTGGTGGCAGACACCGTATCGGATAACGCCCGCTACGACGCCTTCCGGTTAGTGGATGTTGCCCTATCGGGGGATAGCCGGGGAGCCGTGCGGACATTACGGGGGCTGCGGGCCGAGGCGATCCAACCACCCGTGTTGTTGTGGGCCCTCTCGCGGGAGGTCAGGTTGCTCGCAGATTTGAAGCGGGAAATCGCAGGCGGCACGCCTGTGAATGCGGCACTGAGTCAGCGTGGGGTATGGCGGAATCGACAGGCGCTGGTGCGCTCAGCGATGAACAGGCTGGGCGGCCGAGATCTCGCTGAGATGCAGGCACTCAGCTTTCACGCGGATGGCGCCAGTAAGGGCTTTATGCAGGGAGAACCCTGGAGTTTATTGGAGCGGCTCGTGGTTGTGCTGGCTCAGGGATCACTGCCTGTCAGTACCCGCGAGCGGCGCGCGTAGAGACCGATAACCAAAACAATCCCCACGCCTCCTGTCCATATGGCGACACGACTGAAGCCAAAACCATCCGCCCCCGCGCCGAGTAAAGCAGCGCCCAATGCAGGCGCGCCCATAGCCAGCATAGTCCAGACGCTCATCACACGACCGCGGTACTCGGCACTGGCCGTCAACTGTATGAGCGTTTGCGAGCCGGTACCCGCTACGGTGGTGACGACACTGAGCATCGATACCCACAGCGCCAGCCCCACCAAACCGGCAAACCACTGCAAACCGATGAGGGCGAGGCCTGCCAGCATGATCGCCGCGCACACCAGTGCCATCAGGCGCGCCAGGTCAGCGGCCTGACGACTGACTAGCAGGCCCCCCAGCACAGAACCCAAACCCGCCATGGCAACCAGTACCGCAAGCTCTGCGGATCCGCCCTGCAACACCTGCCCCGAGAGGGCGGGCAGTAACTCGATAATAGTGCGGCCCAGCAGGCCATTCAGCGCCGTGAGCGCAAGCAACAGTCTGAGGTCGGATCGGCCCAACAAATGACGAAAGCCTGCGACCAATTGGTCCACAAAAGAGGTCGATGGCGCGGCGGGTATATCCCGCTCAATCGTCAGTCGGGACAGACCCCAGAACGACACCATGAACATCATCATTGCGGTCAACCAGGCGGC
>JAHEJH010000085.1 GCA_024638905.1 Luminiphilus sp. | reverse complement strand
CTGGCGACCACAATGCGTACCCCGGGCCACGATGAAGATCTGGCCGTCGGTTGGCTTGCCAGCGAGACAGACCTCGCTGCGCGCAACGATGTTATGTCGATCAAGCGAGAGGGTGCCGCGGCGTCGCGCTCGCAGGGTATTGAGGACGCGGTCGACACCGTTTATCTGGACGTGGCGGCCTCGGTGGAGATCCCTAAGGCACGCGCCTATCTGACCTCAAGCTCCTGCGGTATTTGCAGTGCCGAGGTGATCGAGGCCACCCCGAAGCCCCGCGTCGCCCTGCACAGCGAGGGCTGGCAGCTAACTCCGCAGCAGGCGCATGCGTGGGTTGCTGCGATGCGGGAAGAGCAGAAAATGTTTGAGCTCACGGGCTCTCTGCACGCCGCGGCGATTATCGCGCCGGGCGGTAGTTTGCAGGTGGTACGCGAGGATGTAGGGCGCCATAATGCGGTCGATAAAGTGATCGGGAGTGCCTTCCTCAGTGAGGAATACCCACTCACCGATCACGTGTTGGTGGTCAGTGGACGGGTCTCGTACGAGATCGTCGCCAAGGCGCTCAGGGCGTGCATGGCGGGGATCGTTGCCGTATCAGGGCCGACCACGCTGGCGGTAGATCTGGCCCGCGCCCATGGACTGGTGCTGGTGGGTTTCACGCGGGAAGACCGCCTGAATGTATATGCTGGGGGAGATTGCGTCGCACAATGAGTCACGCACGTTATCCAGAATGGCAGGCTGATACGGCCGAAGCGCTCATCGCCCCGATTGTGGCGAGCGAGCCCGGCCCGGTATTGCTGTGCCTGCAGGCGGTACAGGCGCACTTTGGTTATGTGCCTGGCGACGCCGTGGCGATGATTGCCGAGGCCTGCAACGTTTCCCGTGCCGACGTGCACGGTGTGTTCACCTTTTATGCCGATCTGCGCGATACCCCACCCCCAGCGGTGCCGGTGCGCCTTTGCGCCGCCGAGGCCTGTCAGGCGGTGGGTGGCCGAGAATTGAAAGCCGAGTGGGCGGCAGCCTGCGGCGGTGACGCCGATCTGGCCGCGCTCACGGGTATCGATGAGCCCATTTTTTGTTTGGGTAACTGCGCGTTGGGCCCCGCCGCTTTGGTGGATGGCGAATTGATGGGCTGCGCGGACGTGGCGCGCCTCAAGGCAGCTGTCACCCTCGCGCGGGCCATGGGAGAGGGCGCATGAGTATTTGGTTTGTACCGCGCGATGCCGCCGCCCGTTCCATGGGCGCCGATGCCGTGGCCAACGCCCTCGAAGCCCGCGGTGAAACCGTGATTCGCAACGGCAGCCGCGGCATGCTGTGGATGGAGCCTTTGGTTGAGCGTGCCGATGAGCGCCATGGCCCCCGAGTGGGTTGGGCGAACGTGACGGCAGGACAAATAGAGGCCGGCTTGCCCGACGAGCAGGCGGATAACTCTATCGGCGCCGTCGAAGAATTTGATTACCTCGCGCGCCAGAACCGTTGGATTTATGAGCGGGTGGGTATCACTGACCCGGTCGACCCTGAAGACTATGTGGCCCACGGTGGCCTGACCGGTCTGAAGAACGCGCTCGCCATGAGTGGTAGCGATGTGGTGCAGGCCGTGACTGATTCAGGCCTGCGCGGCCGTGGTGGCGCGGGTTTCCCGGCCGGCATCAAGTGGCGCACCGTGGCTGACCAGTCACCGGCTCCCCATGCTGGCGAATCTCAGAACGCGCCTGCTCACAAATACATTTGCGTGAACGCGGATGAAGGCGACAGCGGCACGTTTGCTGACCGCATGCTGATGGAGGGTGACCCCTTCTGTCTGCTCGAGGGCATGACCATCGCCGCACACGCCGTGGGTGCAGATCGCGGTTTTGTGTATCTGCGCTCGGAGTACCCCGATGCTATCGCCACACTGCAGTCGGCAATTTGGATTGCCCGCGAGCAGGGCTGGTTGGGCGACAACATCTTGGGTTCTGATCTCTGTTTTGATGTCGAGATTCGTGTGGGTGCAGGCTCTTATGTCTGCGGCGAAGAAACCGCGATGCTCGAGAGCCTCGAAGGGCGCCGCGGCATGGTACGCGCCAAGCCACCGCTGCCGGCGATCAAAGGTTTGTTCGGCACGCCCACGGTGATCAATAACGTGCTGACCATTGCCAGCGTGCCCTCCATTTTGGCCCGTGGTGCTGAGGCCTACGCAGCGCTGGGTCAGAACCGCTCTCTGGGTACACAGGTGTTCCAGCTGGCCGGCAACATTGCCCGCGGTGGCATTGTGGAGACCGCGTTTGGCATCAGCGCAAAAGAACTGATTGAAGATTTTGGTGGCGGTACCCGGTCAGGCCGGCCGCTGCGCGCGGTGCAGCTCGGTGGCCCTTTGGGTGCGTACCTCAGCCCAGAAAAACTCGACGTCGCCATGGAGTACGAGGCGCTGATTGAAGCCGGCGGCATGATTGGCCACGGCGGCGTGGTGCTCTTTGACGACTCCGTTAATATGGCCGAACAAGCGCGCTTTGCCATGGATTTCTGCGTTGAAGAATCCTGCGGTAAGTGCACCCCTTGCCGGATTGGTGCGGTGCGGGGAGTGGAGACCATCGACAAGATTCGCGCGGGCAAGGATGTTGAAGCCAACACCGAGTTGCTGCGCGATCTTTGCGATGTGATGACACAGGGATCGCTGTGCGCCATGGGTGGGCTTACGCCTAATCCGGTGCTCAGTGCGCTGAATACGTTCCCGGAAGATTTTGCGTCTCCCGTGATTGCCACGGGGTGAGGGTAAAGCGATGAATATGGTCCAGCAGTTTGATCCGGCTCAGGTGGATTACTCACAGGATCTCGGCACGCCCGGGGCCGAGTCGGATGTGATGGTCACGGTGCACATCGACGGCATGCCGGTGAGCGTGCCCGAGGGCACCTCGGTGATGCGCGCAGCCGCCATGGTCGGCGCCAACATCCCAAAGCTTTGCGCCACCGATAACCTCAATGCCTTTGGTTCCTGCCGGCTCTGCCTGGTTGAGATTGAAGGCCGCCCCGGTACACCCGCCTCCTGCACCACCCCGTGCGCAGAGGGCATGTCGGTGCACACGCAAACATCGCGCCTCGACAAGCTCCGCAAGGGCGTGATGGAGCTCTACATCTCCGATCATCCCCTCGACTGCCTCACTTGCCCCGCTAACGGCGACTGCGAGTTGCAGGACATGGCCGGTGCCGTAGGCCTCAGAGACGTGCGCTACGGAATGGAAGGGGAGAACCACCTCGACCGCGGCAAGGACGAGTCCAACCCTTATTTCACCTTTGACTCCAGCAAGTGCATTGTCTGCAGCCGCTGCGTGCGCGCCTGCTCCGAAGTGCAAGGTACCTTTGCCCTGACCATCGCCGGGCGCGGCTTTGGCTCGCAGGTATCACCGAGCGAACAACAACCTTTTCTCGACAGCGAATGCGTCTCCTGTGGTGCCTGCGTGCAGGCCTGCCCGACGGCCACGCTGCAAGAGAAGAGCGTGATCGATCTTGGCGTGCCCAGCCGCAAGGTGAAAACCACCTGCGCTTATTGTGGCGTGGGCTGCTCGTTTACCGCCGAGCTGCGCGGTGACGAGGTGGTGCGCATGGTGCCCGACAAGCAGGGTGGTGCGAATGAAGGCCACTCCTGCGTGAAAGGCCGATTCGCCTGGGGTTATGCCCAGCACCAGGATCGTGTGACCACGCCTATGATTCGCGACAGCGTCGAGGACGAGTGGCGTCCGGTTGCCTGGGACGAGGCGATCAGCTTCGCCGCCGACCGGCTCAATGCGATTAAGACCGCACACGGTGTTGATGCCATCGGCGGGATTACCTCTTCGCGGTGTACTAACGAAGAAGTGTATGTCGTACAGAAAATGGTGCGGGCTGCTTTCGGCACCAACAATGTCGATACCTGCGCGCGCGTATGCCACTCGCCAACAGGTTACGGTTTAAAGCAAACCTTCGGCACCAGCGCCGGTACACAAGATTTTGCCTCGGTCGAACACACCGACGTCATGATGGTCATTGGCGCTAACCCGACCGATGCGCACCCGGTGTTTGGCTCGCGAATGAAGCGTCGGCTGCGAGAGGGCGCAGATCTCATTGTGATCGACCCGCGCTCGATTGACCTGGTGCGTTCGCCCCACATTCACGCCGAG
The DNA here is from genome assembly GCA_024638905.1 of Luminiphilus sp. GTDB lineage: Bacteria > Pseudomonadota > Gammaproteobacteria > Pseudomonadales > Halieaceae > Luminiphilus. The sequence continues at coordinate 6,457 of JAHEJH010000085.1, read as the reverse complement.
CATCACCTGCCGCTGATGCCCGGTACCAACGTGGCGGTGTTGAATGCCATCTCTCACGTCATCGCGACCGAAGGGCTGATCGAGGAAGCCTTTGTGGCTGAGCGTTGCGATATGACTTCGTTCAAAGCCTGGGAGTCGTTCATCCGGCTGCCTGAGAACAGCCCTGAAGCGTTGGCTGAGATTACCGGTGTAGCGGCAGAGTCGCTGCGCGCGGCGGCGCGAGCATTTGCCACCGCCGGCAATGGCGCTATTTATTATGGACTCGGTGTCACCGAGCACTCACAGGGCTCGACCATGGTCATGGCTATGGCGAATCTCGCGATGGCCACTGGCAACATTGGGCGTGTGGGCGTGGGCGTGAATCCGCTTCGCGGTCAGAACAATGTGCAAGGTGCCTGCGACATGGGCTCATTCCCCCATGAGTTTGTGGGCTATCGCCATGTCTCGGACGACACGGTCCGTGAGCAGTTCTCTGCGATTTGGGGCGTGAACTTACGGGACGACCCGGGTATGCGCATTCCCAATATGCTCGACTCGGCGTTATCGGGATCGTTCCGCGGTATCTATATTCAGGGCGAGGATATCGCGCAGTCCGACCCCAGTACTCAGCACGTGGCGGCTGCGTTGACCGCGATGGACTGCGTGATCGTGCAGGATCTTTTCTTGAACGAAACCGCCAAATTCGCTCACGTGTTTCTGCCCGGTACTTCGTTTTTGGAGAAAGACGGCACTTTTACAAATGCCGAGCGTCGTATTAATCGGGTGCGCCCAGTGATGAGCTCCCGGACGGGTTTCTCTGAATGGGAGGCAACCTGCGCCTTGAGCGAGGCCATGGGCTATCCCATGCCATATGAAAGTGCTGCGGAAATTATGGACGAAATTGCGGAGCTGACGCCGACTTTTGCTGGGGTCTCGTTTGATCTGCTCGACCGCCTCGGCAGCGTTCAATGGCCTTGTAACGATCAGGCACCGACCGGCACGCCCATTATGCACAAGGACCGGTTTGTGCGCGGCGAGGGGCAGTTTGTCACGACACCTTACGTGCCCACCGATGAGCGCTCTACGCGCAAGTTCCCGCTGTTGCTCACCACGGGGCGTATCTTGAGTCAGTACAACGTGGGCGCCCAGACGCGTCGCACCGACAACGTGATTTGGCATGGCGAGGATGTGCTCGACATTCATGAGGCCGACGCCGAGGCTCGAGGGGTCAAGGACGGAGAATGGGTGGAGATCGCCAGCCGCGCAGGGGAGACCCGTATGCGCGCGCGAATCAGCGACGATATTCCCGCGGGCGTGGTGTACACGACCTTCCACCACCCGATTAGTGGCACCAACGTGATTACCACGGATAACTCAGACTGGGCGACCAACTGCCCGGAGTACAAGGTGACCGCGGTAGAGATTCGCCCAGCATCGGGCCAGGTCGCATGAGTACCGCAATGGATTACCAGCAGCGCCATCTCGTAAAGATGGCCAATCAGATTGCGGGCAATATTCCGGTGCGGGCCGATGTGCCCGAACAAATCTGCGCGCATATGCGCCAGTTCTGGACACCTGTGATGCAGAAATCGCTGCGGCAAATCGCCGCCGAGACCCCCGATAGCCTCTGTTTGGAAGTCCACTCAGCGCTGGAAAATCTCTAGCGATATAAGGCCAGATCGCTGTGACGCTTTTGGTCATCCGGGTGTCGGATTTGAAACAGCGTTTTTGACGCGAAAAGCGCCAAATGCGCACCATAAAAAAGCCCTGTCAGGGACCCCCTGAGCAGGCCTAAATTGTCAAACACAATGGGTGTTGCCAGCGCCTTCCGGCCAGAGAGTGCACCCCATACCGGTACTGAGTGCAGGAGACTCGTATGGCAGCGTTACCCGAAAAAGCGCGTGTGGTGATTATTGGTCAGGGCGGCATTGTTGGCGCCTCAGTGGCGCACCACCTGGTGCAGAATGGCTGGGACGACATCGTTGGTCTCGAGAAGTCGGCCATTCCCACCGACATCGGCTCGACCTCGCACGCCTCTGACTTCTGCTACATGACTAGTCACGACAAGCTGACTTGTTTCACCAGCACCTACAGTCGTGAGTTCTACAAGTCCCGCGGTAACTTCATTGAAATTGGCGGCATGGAAGTCGCGCGCAAGGGCGACGACGCTCAGGTGCAGGAGCTGCTGCGCAAAGTGGGCTCGGGAAAAGCCTTTGGCACCAACGCGCACATGATCACGGCGGCCGAAGCCAAAGAGCGTTTCCCGCTCCTCGAGGAAGACACCATCGAGTGCGCGATGTGGGACCCGGATGCGGGTCTGGTAACGCCGCGCTCACAGAAAGTGGCGGGTGACTTGGTCGACGAGGCCGTGGCGGCGGGCAAGCTGCAAGCATTCCCCTACACCCCCGCCGAAGAAATCATTATTGAAGATGGCCGCGCCGTCGGCGTGAAAACCGCCAAGGGCACCATCATGGCCGACTACGTGGTGCTGTGTGTCGGTATCTGGGGTTCGCTGGTTTCCGAGACAGCCAACGTCAAATTGCCGCTGATGCCCGTAGAGCACCCGCTCTTGTTCTTTGGACCCTGGGATGCACTGGAAGGCACGGGCAAAGACATCGTCTACCCGCTGTTCCGCGATCAGGGCAACTCGGCCTACGTGCGCGACACCGGTGACCCGACCACCCCCGAAGGTGGTTTGCTCGAGTGGGGTTATTACGAGCCCTTTGAGCCGCGACTGGTTGAGGCAACAGCCATTATGGAGCCCGAGGATGCGCGCATGTCTCCCTCCATGAACGATCTGACACTCGATCAGGTAATGGAAGCTTATGAGCGCTCCGTAGAGCTCACGCCGGTATTGGCCGAGCTCCCCTGGGAAGAGCGCCGCTCATTCAACGGTCTGCTGTCTGTGACCACCGATGGCGGTTCGATTATTGGTGAGTCGCCAGAGGTGAAGGATCTTTGGCTCTGTGAGGCGGTCTGGGTAAAAGACGGCCCCGGTGCCGGCAAGCTGCTGGCCGACTGGATGACCAACGGCCGCACCGAGATGGATCCGCATGGCATCGACCCTGCGCGGCACTATCCAATTCAGCTTACGGACGAGTTCATTCGCAACCGCAGCTACGAGATCGCACAGAAGATCTACACCCCGGCGGTGCACCCGCGCGAGCCTTACGCCACGTCGCGTCAGCTCCGTGTGAGTCCCTTCTACGAGCGTGAAGTCGCGCTGGGTGGCTACTTTATGGAAGTGGCCGGCTGGGAGCGAGCCTACGGGTATGCAGCCAACGAGGACACACTGCTGGCCAAGTACCGTGATCAGGTGCCTAACCGTGAGGCTGAGTGGGACAACCGGCATTTCTGGGAAGTCTCCAACGCCGAGCACCTCGCGCTGAGCGATGGTGTCGGCATGATCAACCTCTCGCACTTTGCCATCTTTGATGTGGTGGGTGCCGAAGCCGAAGCGCTGCTCGAGTTCTGTTCAGTGGCCAAGGTGGGTACCGACACGCCGGAGGGCAAGGGTGTTTACACCCACTTCCTCGACAGCGCCGGCGGAATCCACTCGGATCTCACGATTGTGCGTTTGTCCGAAGACCGTTTCCGCGTCATCTGCGGCGGTGACACGGGCCACCGCGACTACGTGTGGATGAAGCGTATGGTCGACAAGATGGGCCTCACCCAGGTGGAGTTTGTCGACCAGACCGAGCAGATCGCCACCCTGGGTCTGTGGGGCCCGGAAGCGAGGGCAACCATCCAGAAGCTGATGGATGACCCCGACAGCGTCTCCCACGAGAACTTCCCCTATGCAACGGCCAAAGAGATCAACGTGCAGGGCACCACGATCTGGGCCTTCCGCATCTCCTACGTGGGCGAGCAGGGTTGGGAGCTGTACTTCCCCTTCGGCGAAGGTCTCAAGCTGTGGGATGCCCTGTTTGAGCTTGGCGTGACGCCGGTTGGTATCGAAACTTATGCCAACAGCCGACGCTTGGAGAAGAGCCTGCGCTTGCAGAACGACGACCTCGAGATCGACTACAACCTCTACGAGGCGGGTCTGTCACGACCCAAGGTCAAGGCGGCGGACTTCCACGGCAAAGACGCTTACGTCACGCAGCGCGAGTTGCCCGAGCAGGCGGCGTACCTCTGTACCTTTGTGCTTGAAGACACCACCGACGATAAGGGTGTGACGCGCTACCCGGTAGGGCACTGGCCGTTACTCGATCCCGAGTCCAAGGAAGTCATCATCGACTCCCACGGGCGTCGGTCCTATACCACCAGCGTGGCCTTTGGCCCTTCACTCGGTCAGAACATCGCCATGGGCTATCTGCCCGCAGATCGCGCTAAAGAAGGCGACTCGGTGCTGATGGAGTACTTCGGATGCTTCTTCCCCGCGAAGATCGTATCGGTCGGTTATCGGGCCTTGCTCGACCCGGGCAACGAGCGGGTGCGCAGCTAAAGCGAGAACGGGGGCTACGGCCCCCGTTTTTTATTGAGCGGGCAAGCAATCGACCCGGTCGTAGCTCAGCCGGCTGACCACGTCGCCCGTCGGCTCCCGGTAGCCATAGAGCAACTTTGTTCTCGCTTCGATGCTGCCGAGCAACGCGTTACCCAGCTTGAGCGCCGCTTCACCGCGAGCGGCGCTGTAGTCAGTGAGATAGCTGAGCGCCAAGTCAGATTTGCCGGCATCAAATAGCGTTTCGGCGGTCTCTACCACCGTCGCCTGTTCGCGAATCAAATCGTCCTCAAAAGCGACCAGCGCTTCCGTCACCTCGGGCAAAAACTTTTCAGGATGGTCGCAAGTGAAGTACATCAGTCGCTTGAAGGTCCTGCCGGCAAATTCGGTCGCCTCTTGTATCTGCCAGTCCTCGGTAATAAAGCCAGCGTCTTCGCCCTTGGTCAGGTAACGGTGCTTACCGAACTGCGGTGCGATGTGCCGCACACCAATCCGATAGGGGACAAAGGGCGAAGTGACAGAGCCGGTGGGAGCAATCCAGAGCAGATTCATTTCCGGGCGGCCGTTGGGTTTGAGCGCCGCGACCTGCCCATAACCGGTAGAGTCCTTTGAGATGCGCGGATCCCTTACCGCCTGCATCATTGAGCGCAGGTCGATCGGTGCCGCCGCGCGCAGCTCGGCCTCCATCGCGCTCCGGGGGTAACGCTCTTCATCGACGCCATAAACCAGTGTGACGTTGAAGGCCTCATCTTGTTTGGGATCAAACCAGCCTTGCTCGATGGCAAAGTCGATGAAGTTGGGCGAACCCATGAAATCGGGATGCACGGCGAAGTCCAGCGGGATATCGTGTATGTAGCCAGGGTAGGACATGCGGATGTCATCAGGCCCCAAGCGCTCAGCGATCCAAAGGCCCCGACCGCCGGCGAAGTTCAGTAGCACCCAGCCCTCGTTTTCGTCGGCAAACATATGCGAGTTGCCGCCGTAGGTGGAATAGCCGTATTCGTTAATCAGCTCTCCAATGATTTCAACCGCCTCTCGTGCAGTACGGGCTCGTTCCATGGCGATGCGCGACAGGTCGCTGTATTGCGGTCCGGTTTGCGGGTTGGGGGTCATCGCCACCAGCTCGGGTCGTGAGGGCGACCAGACATCCCGACCCGCCACGTTGTGCTCATTTAATCCGCCGTTGGTGAGCGGCGGCGGGAAACCCTCATACTCGGAGTAATTCATGGTCAGGTAGCGATACGTCTCGGCGGCCTGCGAAATCCTCGTGAACTCGCCCGGCATAAAGGCCGCGTCGGTGACACCGACAGTGATCGTCGCATCCTTAGCGTGCTTCGCAGCGGGGACCACCTCGAGCCAGTGGCTCGAGACTTCATCGCCTGAACCGCCGATCATGACGCTGCCATCTGCGGTGAGGTTTTTGCCGATATAGATCGCGTAGCTGGACCAGGCGGGCAGGGCAATGAGCCAGCACATGAGTCCACATACTAGGTTACGGCTGTTCATGAGCGTTTTTGCCTGCGCAGTCGTCAAGAGGGGCCTCACTCTGGGATGAATCAGAAATCGATGCAATAGGCCGCTGTCATCTATGCTCCATGCAAAAGATGTCGTATCTGGCACTGATATGTCGCTTTCGAGCGAATCTTCGGCCAGAATGCCGTTGTACAGACCCTGCCGCGGCATGCGTGGCAGGCGGGCAGAGCGCTGCAGGCAGGACGGTAACATGGAGACATTGGGTAGCGTTAAAAGGCAGGGTACGCAGCGGGTGGGATTCCTGTTGATGGACCAGTTCACGCTGGTGTCATTGTCCAGCGCGATCGACCCCCTTCGCGTGGCGAATTCACTGTCTGATACCGAGCTTTATCGCTGGTGCCTGATTGGCGCCGGAGAGGAGGAGCAGGTTTCCAGTGACGGTGTGCGCGTCAAGCTTGATCACACCCTGACGGACGAGATTGAACTCGATCTGGTCATTGTGGTGGGCGGCATCGATATCGAACAGAGCGTGACCAAAGTGGATCTCAGCTGGTTACGTAA
>JAHEJH010000320.1 GCA_024638905.1 Luminiphilus sp. | reverse complement strand
CGACCGTGATGTTTTCAGGGACATTGACGTCGTAGACAATTTTTTCAGTGGGCTGCTCAAACGCGTGCTGGTTCGGCTCATCGGAGAGCTTCTTCCGACGGCCCCCGCGGCGACGCGCCACACCCGCCTCTACCGCTTCAAGATCATTCATGGAAAGGTTGTGACCACGCTGCTTGCCGCGCGCACCGGGAACGCCCCCTCGCTCCAGACGACCTTTACCTGGTCGGCGACGCAGTTCGTCACGGGTCTTGGTGGCATCGTCTTTTGCCGGTGCAGCGTGCAGTCGTTTGGGTTTGCGGTCCGTTTCTTTAGCGGCACCTTGTCCGGCCTGCTGTTCCGCCTGTCTCGCCGCCTCCTCGGCCCGCGCCTTGGCAGTGGCTTCAAGCTCCAGTTGTCGCGCCTGTTCCTCTGCTTTCCGGCGGGAGGCCGCGCGCTGTCTGAGCAATTCGGGATCATCAGTGTCAGATACCGTATCTGCCGGGGCTGCCACTTCAGCAACGATCGGCTCAGGTGCCGCCACCTGATCCTCCGACTCCACAGCCACGTCAGCGCTGATGTCGGCTTCTGGCTCGGCGCCTTCTGCATCCTCTCGCTTCACGTAGGTTCGCTTCTTGCGCACCTCGACGCTGACTGTCCGCTTACCTGCGCCGCCGGCACGCAGCGTACTGACCGACTTGCGCTTTAGAGTAATCTTTTTTGGGGCAGCAGCCCGCTCACCATGACTTTTTTTCAGGTGCGTGAGCAGTGTCTGCTTGTCTTCTTCAGATACTGCCTCATCGGCCCCGACATGCGGCAAGCCCGCATCTTTCATTTGCGAGAGCAGCCGGTCCACCGATGCTCCCACCGTCTCCGCCAATTGCTCTACTGTCACTTGTGCCATGTCTCTCTCCCTAACCGCTCAGTATCTGAAGTGCTATGCCGCTTGAACCCGTCAAGCGGTTGCCTCTTCCTCCTCAGCGAACCAAGGGGCACGGGCAGTCATAATCAGCTCTGCCGCGCGCTCTTCTGTCATTTCTTCAATATCCAATAAATCATCAACGCCCTGCTCTGCCAGGTCTTCCATGGTGACAATGCCTTTACTGGCCAATACATAAGCCAAGTGCCTGTCCATGCCGTCCATGTTCAGCAGATCCTCGGCGGGCTCGTTGGCGTCCAACTCCTCTTCGGAGGCAATCGCCATCGTGAGCAGCGCGTCTTTTGCGCGGGCTCGCAGCTCCTCAGAGATCTCCTCATCGAAGCCCTCGATCGCATTCATCTCCTCAAGCGGGACATAAGCGATTTCTTCAAGTGTGGTGAAGCCTTCCTCCACCAGGACAGTGGCGATGTCTTCATCGATATCCAGCGCCACCATGAACCGCTCAATGACTTCCCCCGCCTCGGTTTCTTGCTTTTCAATCGCCTCGTCCACGCTCATCACATTGATGATCCAACCGGTCAGATCCGAGGCGAGGCGCACGTTCTGGCCGCCACGGCCGATTGCCTGTGCGAGATTGTCCTCCGCGACCGCCACTTCCATGGTGGAGTTGTCTTCATCCACGACAATCGATTCCACCTCAGCGGGGGACATGGCATTAATTACCAATTGCGCGGCGTTGTCGTCCCAGAGAATGATATCTACTCGCTCGTTATCGAGCTCGTTGGAAACCGCCTGAACCCTTGAACCCCGCATGCCGACGCACGCGCCCACCGGATCGATGCGTTGATCACCCGTCTTGACCGCAATCTTGGCTCTGGAGCCGGGGTCTCTGGCTGCCGCTCTGATCTGGATGACGCCCTCGGAAATTTCAGGCACCTCAATTTTGAACAGCTCCACCAGCATTTCCTGGCAGGCCCGCGACAGAATCAGCTGGGGACCTCTGGCTTCCGTATTGATTTCAGTCAGGATAGCCCGCACACGATCATTGATACGGAACGTCTCACGGCCGACCAATTCTCCACGGGGCAGCAGGCCCTCCGCGTTGTTACCCAGGTCAACAATGATGTTGTCGCGGGTCACTTTCTTAACAGTGCCTGCCAGCAGTTCGCCCTCGCGACTTCGATACTCATCCGCGATCTGAGCGCGTTCTGCATCTCTGACGCGCTGAACGATGACCTGCTTGGCGGTCTGTGCCGCGATCCGGCCAAAGTCAACATTCTCGACCACTTCTTCGTGATAGTCGCCGGGCTGCAGTGCGGTATTCACCTCAGCG
>JAHEJH010000315.1 GCA_024638905.1 Luminiphilus sp. | reverse complement strand
TACCGAGCATGATGCCTAGGGAGAGGAAGCCCCACGCTACATTCGTCCAGGGTCCGGACCACCGGGCCCACGACGCATCGAGGCGACCGCCCATCAAGGCGGCGATGGCGAACGCGAAAGGCACGGATAAACCGACGTAACCCATATACAAAAGCGGCGGATGGATAATCAGTCCGGGATCCTGAAGCAGCGGATTCAAGTCGTTGCCATCGAGAGGCGTGTTCGGCAGTAGCCGCTCAAAAGGGTTCGATGTCAGCAGCGAGAACGCGAGAAAACCCACCGCCACCATGCCCATCACGCTCAGCACCCGCGCAACCATCACCAAAGGCAGGCCACGACTAAAGGTCGCGACCGCGGTCATCCAGCCAGAGAGAATGAGCACCCACAGTAAGAGTGAGCCCTCATGGTTACCCCACAAGGCCGAAAATTTGAAGATGGGCGGCAGCAGACTGTTGGAATTGGCGGCAACCACGGCCACCGAGAAATCATCTTGTAAGAAGCTCACTGCCAATAAGGCAAACGCCACTGCAACGAAGACCGTGACGCCCACGGCCAACGAGGGGGCCATATTCATGGCTGCAACATCTCGACGCGCCGCGCCCCACATCGGCACCACGGCCAGCCCAATTGCCAGCACAAAGGCAATAATCAGCGCGACATGGCCAAGCTCGGGGATCACGGTAGGACGGGCTGGCCTTGCGGCGCCGTTTTACCTTCAAGTGCGGCAGCGACCTCGGGGGGCATGTAGTTTTCATCGTGCTTGGCCAGCACCTGTGTGGCCACCAACATCCCCGACTCATCTAACGTGCCTTCTGCCACAACGCCCTCGCCCTCTGCAAACAGGTCGGGCAGGATGCCGCTGAAGCGCACCGGCACCGAGGCCTCGTAATCGGTCACCCAAAAAGTGGTATCGAGATCCGTTTCACTGCGCTCAATGCTTCCCTCGACCACCATGCCACCCAGCCGGATACTGCGATCCGTTGGCGCTTTGCCCGCCACCACATCGGCGGGTGGATAGAACAGGTTGATGTTGTCCCGCAGCGCAAACGCTACTAGACCGATAGCCGCGCTCGACAACACCACCATAAGACTGACCAGAATCAATCGCTGCTTTCGAACCGGATGCATCAGACGTCAGACCCCATGGCCGTCGATTGAGTGGCCGCGGCTGAGCGGCGTTGCTCAGCCTGAAGCCAGCGCCAGTGCTGCCGAATGCGCTTAAGAGGTAGCCACACCATAAGGACGAGCGGTAACGCTGTAAGAGCGTAGGCCAACCACACGTAGAAGCCGTGGCCGTCCATGTGCCAAACCGCGGCAAGCGACTCGAAATACATCAGGTATCCCCCACAAGCTGCCTCAACCAACCGGAGTCCCTGTGGGTCCAGAGCAGCTCAGCTCGCATATTCAGTAACAGCGTCAGAGCAAACAGGCAGTAGAAAGCCAGAATCATCAATAGCAAAGGATAGAGCATGCTCGAATCAATCGCCGACTCTCCTGTAAATTTAATCGACGCAGGCTGATGGAGTGAGTACCACCAGTCGACTGACTTGTAGATGATCGGAATGTTGACCATCCCCACGAGGCTGAGCACAGCGCAGGCACGTGCTGCTGCAGTTTTGTTTTCATAGGCCTCAAACAGTGCCACCACACCCAGATAGAGAAACAGCAGTATCAACATCGAGGTGATGCGAGCATCCCAAACCCACCAAGCTCCCCAGGTCGGCTTACCCCAAATGGCGCCAGTCACCAGCGCGATCACCGTCAAAACAGCCCCTACCGGCGCCGCGGCGCGCATCGTGACGTCGGCCATCTTGATCCGCCAGATCAGACTGACGGCACCCGCAAACGCCATCACGTAGTAACCGGCAAGGGCCACGACGGCTGCGGGCACGTGAATGTAGATGATCCGATAAGAATTACCCTGGCGGAAGTCTGGTGGCGCCACCAACAGACCCCAGACGGCACCCGCTAGCAACAAGGTCACGGTAACGGGCAACAACCACCGGACGAGGGTGCCACTGAAACCAAAAAACCAGGGTGGTGAACCCAATTTGTGAATGAACGTCCACATGCCCGTAGTATAGCGCCTAACCGCCCTCAATGACGCGCCCGACAGGCGCCCTAGCCCATTGCCGAAGGCGAGATCAGCTGTCGAGCGAGACGCGGAGTGCGGCACCAATCGCCAGAGGCGCC
>JAHEJH010000313.1 GCA_024638905.1 Luminiphilus sp. | reverse complement strand
TGACGACTTCGTCACCTGAAGCCGCGGCGCCAAGCGCTTGGTCTCCGCCGCTTCTAGGCGAAACCGAGACGGTGACGGTCTCGAGTATTCGTGCGACCCTAGATACCGCTCGCCAGAAGGGTTACGACGAGGGTTTTGAAAAGGGGCACGCTGAGGGGTTAGCCAAGGCTCAGCCGATCACCGCAGATCTACAACAGCTGTGGGAAGCGATGGCCCAACCATTTGCTCGGCAGGAAGAGGCGCTATTTAAGGAGCAGTGCCTATTGGTTTCCCGCGTCGCGATGGCCGTGCTCGAGCGAGAGCTTCAGACCGAGCCGGCGTCGATCGAGACCGCGCTCAGAAAATCGTTAGAGTTACTAAAAAGTAGCAGCCAAGCAGTTGAAATTACGGTTAATTCCCACGACCTCTCGCGTCTTGAGGAGGTCGCACCTGAGCTGCTGCAAAATCAGCCCTGGCGTGTCGAAGTCGACGATGACCTGATGCCGGGCGGGTGTCGGATTCAAGTAGATGATTCTGTTGTGGATGCCACGCTTGAAGGTCGGTTGACGGCTGCAATACGAGAGGCGGTGGGCTTCGAGGTGCCCGCATTGTCTTCTCAGGCCGCTTCTGCCCCGCTGGAGCCCACTTCGTCCTCAGAGTCCTCTGAAGGGGAGCCATGATATGGCGTCTGCGCAAAGCATTATTGATGCCAGAAGCGAGCGGCTGACTGATCGTTTTCGCGGAGCGGAGGTTCATCCCCAGTCTCTGACGCCCAGTGTGGCGGGCCGGGTGGTGCGCATGATCGGCCTCAAGATCGAAGCCGCAGGCTGCACAGGTGCCGTTGGCAGCCGTTGCCTGGTTCGCCTCGCGCCAAATCGTAACATTGTGGCTGAGATTGTCGGCTTCTCTGATGGGCGACTGGTGCTCATGCCGGAATCCAGTGTCGAGGGGCTGGCTATCGGGGCACCGGTTATCCCACTGGAAGAAGAAAACGCCGTCGCGGTCGGCGAAGAGATGATGGGCCGGGTGCTCGATGGTGCGGGGCAATATATTGACGGTGGCGGTGACGCACTGCCACTCAAACGCACGGCGCTCCGGGGCGAGGCGCTCAACCCCCTCAGCCGTGAGGCGATTACCGAACCACTCGATGTGGGTGTACGGGCGATTAACGCGTTGACCACGATTGGCAAGGGCCAGCGTTTGGGGTTATTTGCAGGTTCAGGCGTGGGTAAGAGTACCTTGCTGGGCATGCTAACCCGTAACACTCAGGCAGATGTGATTGTCGTGGCGCTGGTGGGCGAGCGGGGCAGAGAGGTTCGCGACTTCGTCGATGAAACGCTGGGCCCGGAGGGCCTGAAGCGTGCGATAGTGATTGCCACCCCGGCGGATCAATCACCGCTCATGCGGGTCAACGGCGCCTGGCGTGCTACGGCCATTGCCGAATATTTTCGTGATCAGGGCAAGAATGTGTTGCTGCTGATGGATTCACTGACACGCTTTGCCCAGGCACAGCGTGAAATTGGTCTGGCGGCCGGCGAGCCGCCGGTGTCCAGGGGTTACACACCATCCGTTTTTTCATTGCTACCGCGTCTCGTGGAACGGGCAGGTAACAACCAAAATGGCTCGATTACGGCAATCTACACGGTCCTCGTTGAAGGGGATGATCTGGACGATCCTATTGCCGACGCCTCTCGGGCCATTCTAGACGGCCACATCGTGCTGTCTCGGCAGTTAGCTGATGAGGGCGTTTTTCCTGCAGTGGATATCAGTGCTTCGATCAGTCGTGCCATGGTGTCGCTGGTTGACGCCCACCAATACGCCGGCCTGCAGGCTGTGAAGGAGCACATGGCGACGTATCACGCCAATCGTGATCTCATCACCATCGGCGCCTATCAGCGCGGCAGCGATCCCCGGATTGACGCGGCGATCCAGCTGCATCCGCACATTATGGAACTCCTCAGGCAGCCGATTGAATCTTCAATATCGATGTCGGAGAGCGTGACCGCCTTGCAGACGCTGACTGGTGTTACGGGCGAGCAGGAGGTGTCTGATGCGTAAGCACCGTCTGGACAAAGTCGGCATAGTGGCCAAGGGCAAGGTGGATACCGCGGCCAGCCGGCTCCGCGATGCGTTGCGCAGTGAGCAGGCAGAGCAAACTCGTCTCGAGCAGTTGACCGAATTCAGTCGTGAGTACGATCAGTTTCTGGAGCGACGCGACG